>JAYULE010000021.1:0-19920 GCA_043763845.1 Sphingobacteriales bacterium | reverse complement strand
CTTTAGACGAAATTAAAAGCATAATTGAAGAAAAGAAATTAGCCCATCAAAATGCCTTATCAGCTTTTAAAAACCAAGCCGAAACAGTAAATATTATTCAAAACGCAATAGGATGGAATACAACCTACGACCCTTTAAACAAGCGTGTAATAACCCCCGTTAGCCGTTGTTGGACCGAATCTTTTGGTGGCCCCTTTGTGCTTTTTAACTGGGATACCTTTTTTGGAGCTTACATGGCCGCTTTATTTAACAAAGAGTTAGCCTACTCTAACGCAATTGCCATAAGTAAAAGTTTAACTCCCGATGGTTGCATACCCAACTATACTGTGGGCGGCAATAAAGCATCGGCCGACCGCTCTCAACCTCCGGTAGGTAGCACCATAGTACGAGAAATTTACCGAAAATATCCCGAAAAATGGTTTTTACAATACGTTTTTAAAGATTTGCTATCAAACAACCGTTGGTTTTTAAATTTTAGAAACACCAAAGAAAACAGGTTATGTTGGGGCTCAAACAAAATTGGCGATGCCAGTGCAAATACTTGGCAGGCTGCCGCTTACGAGTCGGGGTTAGATAA
Organism: Sphingobacteriales bacterium; assembly: GCA_043763845.1. Lineage (GTDB taxonomy): Bacteria > Bacteroidota > Bacteroidia > Sphingobacteriales > Sphingobacteriaceae > Pseudopedobacter. The sequence continues at coordinate 19,343 of JAYULE010000021.1, read as the reverse complement.
TTCGCCAATGTACGATGGTGTTCCTTTTAACTTTAAAACCCACCAAATGGAACTGGCCGATGTTGGCTTACAATCACTATATATTATGGATTGCCAATCGCTTGCCGATATTGCATTAATTTTAGGCGAAAGAACAATAGCTTTAGAACTTACCGATAGGGCACAAACATTTAAAAAAGCATTAGCCACCATGTGGGATGAAAAAACTGGGCAATACTTAAACTACCGTACCGATAAAAAAGAATTTAGCACTATAACTTCCCCTACTACCTTTTACCCATTATTGGTAAATGCTCCGTCCTCAAAACAAGCCAACTTAATGGTTAAAAACCACTTACAAAACCCATTAGAGTTTGGTGGTGAGTTTATTTTGCCCGCAAGCCCTAAAAACCTTCCATCTTTTACCCAACAAGATTATTGGCGAGGCCGAGTTTGGGCACCTTTAAATATGTTGGTTTATTTGGGATTAAGGCAGTACAATTTACCCGAATATAAGGCCGAATTAGTTTCAAAATCTAATACATTGTTAGTTGATAACTATAAACTTACGGGTGGTTACGTTTTCGAAAACTATAATGGAATAAGTGGTTTAGGACGTAATGATGACGAAAATATAAACAAATCGGATAATTTTTACAGCTGGGGTGCATTGTTAGGTTTTATTTCGGTAATTGATGCCGGCTATATGGGTCAGCCACTAAAACAAATTTCTAAATAAAGAGATGAAAATAGATGCCCACAACCATTTTTGGAATTACGATGCTGTAAAACACAGTTGGATTGACAGTAAAATGGCTGCGATTCAACAATCGTTTTTACCTGAAGAGTTCGGGAAAATTTTAAACGAAAACGGAATAGATGGTTGCGTTGCTGTACAAGTTGAGCAAAATTTAGAAGAAAATAATTATTTGTTGGCTTTAGCCGATAAAAATCCATTTATAAAAGCTGTAGTTGGTTGGGTTGATTTAACTGCAAATGATTTAGATGAACAGCTTCAGCAACTATCCCACCATAATAAACTTAAAGGTTTTAGGCACATTGCCCAAGCCGAGGCTAACGATTTTTTGGCTACGCCAGCTATTATAAATGGCGTATCCAAACTTGCTGCACACAATTTTACTTACGATATTTTGGTATATCCGCAACAATTAGCAGCAGCAACTAAACTAGTAAAAGCTTGCCCAAACCAAAAATTTGTGCTCGACCATTTGGCAAAACCATATATTAAAACAGGCGAAATCCAGCAATGGAAAAATGATATTACTGAGCTTGCAAAACTAGAAAATGTAAGCTGCAAAATATCGGGTATGGTTACCGAAGCCGATTGGAAAAATTGGAAAGCGCAAGATTTTTACTCGTATTTAGATATCGCATTTGAAGCCTTTGGCACAAACCGTTTACTATACGGTTCCGATTGGCCAGTGTGTTTGCTTGCAGCCGATTATCAAAACGTAAAAAATATTTTAGAAACCTATACCAACACCTTATCATCAACAGAAAAAACAAAAATTTGGGGCCAAAATGCAATCAATTTTTACAATATTAAATAAACCACAAAATGAATTTAGATTTAAATAACAAAGTAATAATTGTAACTGGCGGTGCCAAAGGAATAGGAAAAGGTATTGCTTTGGTGTTGGCTAAAGAAGGTGCAATACCTGTAATTATTGGCCGTAAAGCGGTTGATAACCAATTAGCCGTTGATGAAATTATTGCCGCTGGCGGTAAAGCATTTCAAGTAGCTGCCGAATTATCGAAACCCGAAGAATGCGAAAATGCCATTGCCCAAATTGTAAAAGAATTTGGTAGGATAGAAGGTGTAGTAAATAATGCTGGAGTTAATGATGGCGTGAATTTAGAACACGGTAATTACGAACGTTTTATGGAATCGTTACACAAAAACCTTATTCACTATTACTTAATTGTGCACCACGCATTGCCATACCTTATAAAATCTAAAGGTAATATTGTAAACATTACCTCTAAAACTGCCGATACTGGCCAAGGGGCAACATCAGCCTACGCAGCTGCAAACGGTGGTCGTAATGCCTTAACTCGCGAGTGGGCAGTAGAAATGTTAAAGTACAGCATCCGTGTAAACGCTGTGGTGGTAGCCGAGTGTTACACCCCAATGTACGATGCGTTTGTGAAAACTTTACCTAACCCCGAAGGTAAAATTGCAGCAATAAATAAAACTATTCCGTTTGATAACCGAATGACCACTGCCGAAGAAATTGCAAACATGACGGTCTTTTTATTGTCCGAAAGATCGAGCCATACCACCGGCCAATTAATTTATGTTGATGGCGGCTACGTACATTTAGATAGGGGTTTAAATATGTTACATCAATAATTAATAATATGAAACTATACAAATTAGAAAACGGCGTAGTAATTGAAGATAACGCAGCAAAAACCTATTTTAAAAACATTGATAATTGGGATAACTATATTAACAGAGACGATTTATATTCCTTTCTGCAATCAGAAATAGAGGGTTTAGCCGAAGTTGACAACAGTTTTTTAGCAAACGTACAAGCTCCCATACAAACCCAAGAAATTTGGGCTGCTGGAGTAACTTATTTACGCAGTAGAGATGCCCGTAAAGAAGAATCTAAAGAATCGGGCGGTGCTACTTTTTACGATTTAGTGTACAATGCCGAGCGTCCCGAGATATTTTTTAAAGCCACAGCACAACGTACCGTTGGTACTAACCAAGAAGTACGAATTAGAAAAGACTCTACTTGGAACACTCCCGAACCCGAACTTACTTTAGCAATAACCAGTAGCGGTAAAATTGTGGGTTACACTATTGGTAACGATATGAGTAGCAGAAGCATAGAAGGCGAAAATCCGCTTTATTTACCTCAAGCAAAATGCTACGAAAAATGTGCTGCCTTAGGCCCATGTATTTACGTTCCCGAAAACCCAATTTCGCCCGATACCAAAATTGCCATTACTATTACACGTAAAGGTATTGTAATGTACGATGATAGTGTAGCCATAAGCCAAATGAAACGCAAACACCAAGAATTGGTTGATTATTTGTTTAGAGAATGTGATTTCCCTTACGGCTGTTTTTTAATGACAGGCACCTGTATGGTACCACCAAACGAATTTACTTTACATAGCAACGACGAGATTTCTATAACCATTGACCATATTGGCACCTTAAAAAACACCGTACAATAATGACACTTACAGGACAACATTTAATAGCCGGCCAATTTGCCGCAACAGGTAATACCACTTTCGTGGGATATAACCCAGCACAAGAAACCGATTTAACCACTCATTTTTTTGAGGCTACAGCCGATGAAGTGAACGCCGCTTGTGAAGCAGCATCTGCAGCTTTTGCACCATACAAAAAATTAAGCGATGCCGAACGAGCCTTGTTTTTAGAAACCATTGCCATAGAAATTGTAAACTTGGGCGATGCACTTTTAGAAACCGCCATGCTAGAATCGGGTTTACCCCTGGCCCGCCTAACTGGCGAACGTGGCCGTACCGCAGGTCAATTAAACGCTTTTGCTAAAATGTTGCGTGAAGGCAGTTGGGTAAACGCCATTATTGATACTGCACAACCCGATAGGCAACCATTGCCAAAAGTAGATTTGCGCCAAATGCAAATACCTTTGGGTGCAGTAGCCGTTTTTGGTGCAAGTAATTTTCCTTTAGCATTTTCGGTTGCTGGTGGCGATACAGCAAGTGCGCTTGCAGCAGGTTGCCCGGTAGTTTTTAAAGCGCATCCAGCGCACCCAGGTACCTGCGAAATGGTAGCTTCGGCTATTGCAAAAGCTATGGAAATTTGTAACATCCCGCTAGGCACTTTTAACCTTTTACAAGGTGCAAGTCATAATTTAGGTACCGCCTTGGTGCAACACCCAGCTATTAAAGCAGTAGGTTTTACAGGCTCGTTTGCAGGTGGTAAGGCTTTATATAATTTAGCAGCAGCAAGGCCTCAACCTATTCCTGTTTATGCCGAAATGGGTAGTGTTAATCCAGTATTTTTCCTTCCGGGGATTTTAAAAGAAAAAGGCGCAGCATTAGCAAAAGGTTTTGCTGGTTCTATAACCATGGGTGTGGGGCAATTTTGTACCAACCCAGGTATGTTTGTGGCTTTAGCCGATGATAACAGTACCAACTTCATTAGCGATACTAAAACAGAATTAAGTGCAATTACCGTTGGTGCAATGTTAACCGCAGGTATTAAAAACAATTACTTAAAAGGCGTAACACATTTAAACAATGCAACTGGAGTTACAGCATCAACCCAAGCAAACGCTACCGAAGTTAAACCACATTTGTTTATTACTGATGTTACAACTATAGAAAAAAATCCTTTAATTGTAGAAGAGGTTTTTGGCCCTTGTAGTGTTGGTGTAGTAGCCAACAACAAAGCCGAATTGCTAAAACTAGCTGCCGATTTAGAAGGCCATTTAACCGCAACTGTACACGGTACTGCCGATGATTTAGCAGAATATGCCGAACTATTAGATATTTTGCAAGACAAAGCAGGTAGGGTAGTTATCAACGGTTTTCCAACAGGGGTAGAAGTTACCCATGCAATGGTACACGGTGGGCCATTTCCGGCTACAACCGATAGTCGCACTACATCTGTTGGTACAACAGCAATTTACAGGTTTACCCGCCCTGTTTGCTTTCAAGATTTTCCCGAAAGCTTATTACCCAATGCTTTAAAATCAAACAATCCTTTAAAAATAAACCGTTTAATAAACAGTATTAACACTAATGCTTAACATTATGAAACCTTATACCAAAAAACTTAAAAGCTTACTTTTTTTTGTAAGCATTTGTACGGCATCTGCGCAAGCGCAAGATGCTGCAACGGAGCAAAAAATTACCGATTTAATTGGTAAAATGACCATCGAAGAAAAAGTGAATATGCTACATGCTACTTCATCATTCACATCGGGCGGCGTAGCTCGTTTAGGTGTGCCCGAATTGCAAATGAGCGATGGCCCACACGGTGTGAGAGTTGAACAAGGTCGTGGGTGGAGCCCTATTGAAGGCGTTAACGATGCAGGCACCTATTTACCAACTGGCAATGCATTAGCTGCAACTTGGAACCCAACTTTGGGCTATAAATTTGGTACTGTTTTGGGAAGCGAAGCTAACGCTCGAGGTAAAGATGTTATTTTAGGCCCTGGCATAAACATTATTCGTACACCTTTAAATGGAAGAAACTTCGAGTATTTAAGTGAAGATCCGTATTTGATTTCTAAAATGGTAGTTGGTACCATAAAAGGAATACAAGACCAAGGAATTTCGGCTTGTTTAAAGCATTATGCAGCTAATAATCAAGAGGTAAACCGTATGACGATTGATGTAAATATGAGCGAACGGGCATTAAGAGAAATTTATTTACCCGGCTTTAAAGCTGCAGTTATGGAAGGTAATGTTAATACTGTAATGAGTGCTTACAATAAATTTAGAGGGCAGTGGGCGTCACAAAACTACTACCTTTTAAATACTATTTTAAAACACGAATGGGGTTTTAAAGGGCCTGTAATTAGCGATTGGGGAGCTGTTACCAATACCATTGAAGCACTTTATAATGGTTTGGATATTGAAATGGGTAGCGAATTTAGACTTAAACCATTTAACGGTTACAACACTTTTTTTTTAGGAGATACCGTTGTTACTTTAGTTAAACAAAATAAAGTTAAAGAAACTGTAATTGATGATAAAGTACGCCGAATATTACGTACCATGTTTAAAACTGGAATGATTGATAAAAATCGTAAACTTGGCGAATTTGCAACAAAAAAACACCAACAAGTGGCTTTAAAAATTGCAGAAGAAGCTATTGTTTTACTTAAAAACGAAAATAAAATTTTACCATTAAATATAAAAAAAGTTAAAACTATTGCGGTAATAGGTTTAAACGCATTTAGGCCTAATGCTTTTGGTGGTGGAAGTTCATTTGTAAAAGCAACTTACGAAATTACCCCACTTGATGGTATTAAAAACATTGCAGGTAATAATGTTAAAGTTACATACGCTCAAGGTTATAATGTGGTTAGAGGCGCTAAGGCTGATGCTAAATTAATTGCCGAAGCTGTGGCAGCGGCAAAAAATGCTGATGTTGTTATTTATGTAGGTGGCTGGGTACATGGTTACGATTATAAAGTATGGAGCGATAATGCCTACGATGCTGAAGATACTGATAAGCCCGATATGAATTTTCCGTTTGGGCAAGATGAGGTTATAAAAGCGGTATTAGCCGCTAAGCCTAATGCAATAATGGTATTAACAGGTAGCGGCCCAATTGATATGACACAGTGGGTTGATAAAGCAAAAACAATTGTACAATTTTGGTATCCAGGTATGGAAGGTGGCAACGCTTTAGCCAACATACTTTTTGGTAAAGTAAACCCGTCGGGTAAATTACCTATGACTTTTCCTAAAAAATTAGAAGACTCGGCGCCACATAAACTAGGAAATTACCCTGGTTTTAAACTGGTTCAGAACTATACCGAAGATATATATGTAGGTTACCGTTATTTTGATACGTATAAAGTTGATCCACAATTTGCATTTGGCCACGGCCTATCGTACACCACTTTTAATTTTGCCAATATAAAAGTTATGGCTAATGCCGATAAAAAAGCAACCGCAACCATAACTATAAAAAATACAGGTAAAGTGGCTGGTGCCGAGGTGGTGCAACTGTACGTTAAAGAACAAAATCCTAAATTAGACAGACCCGAAAAAGAGCTAAAATCATTTAAAAAAGTTTTCTTAAATGCTGGCGAAAGCCAACAAGTTACTTTTGATTTAGATGAAAGCGCATTTAGTTATTACGATGAAGCGCAAGCTAAGTGGGTAATGGATGCAGGTAAATTTGATATATTGATTGGAAGTTCTTCCAGAGATATTCGCCAACAAGCTACCTTGGAATTTTAAAAGAGTGTTGACTATTTATTTTTAAACTCGGCGGATGCAGAGATAGATTTTTTTAGCAACTGTCACTTTGTGCAAAGCGAAGAGTCTGTTGTTGATAAACCCATAAGTTCCATTAAAAGACTCTTCGTTACACTCAGATTGACTTGTCACTCTGAGCATAGCGAAGAGTCTTATGTTATTTCCGCTACTACCATTCATTAGATTTTTACCAGCACTTGGAGTGACAAGATAATTTGCACTTTGTTTTACCACGTAAACAGGATCGGATTTTGTTAGCACCTGTCACTCAGAGCATAGCGAAGAGTCATTTCTTATTACCGCTACTACCATTCATTAGACTTTTACCAGCACTTGGAGTGACAAGATAATTTGCACTTTGTTTTACCACGCAAACAGGATCAGATTTTGTTAGAGCCTGTCACTCAGAGCATAGCGAAGAGTCTTATCTTATTTCCGCTACTACCATTCATTAGACTCACCCCCGCGGTCACATTGAAAGGATAATTTGCACTTTGTTTTACCACGTAAACAGGATCAGATTTTGTTAGAGCCTGTCACTCAGAGCATAGCGAAGAGTCTTTTCTTATTACCGCTACTACCATTCATTAGACTTTTACCAGCGCTTGGAGTGACAAGATAATTTGCACTTTATTTTACCACGTAAACAGGATCAGATTTTGTTAGAGCCTGTCACTCAGAGCATAGCGAAGAGTCTTTTCTTATTACCTCTACTACCAGTCATTAGACTCTCCCCGGCGGTCACATTGAAAGGATAATTTGCACTTTGTTTTACCACGTAAACAGGATCAGATTTTGTTACACCCTGTCACTCAGAGCATAGCGAAGAGTCTGTTGTAATTTACCTCAATTCAATCATACATTATTCCTAGCAAACCACGTATACTCAAGTTCGCTTGGCCCTTAGAAAAACGGTTGCGCTGAGCAAAACCACCCCGGTCTGCGACCACCCCTCCAAAGGAGGGGAATGGAGTTCGAAGAAATTTTAGTTATGAAAAGAAGGAAATAGAGTACACCTAAATTTTGGTAATACACACAAAGTTTTATACCATCCACGGGGTTAAATTCCCCTCCTCTGGAGGGGTGCCCAAAGGGCGGGGTGGTTTTTATGGAAAATTCCTAGCAACCCACGTAAACTCAAGTTCCCTTAGCTCTTGGAAAAACGGTTGCGCTGAGCAAAACCACCCCGGTGTGCGACCACCATCCCAAAGATGAAAATGGATTAATTAAATTATACCAACCTGTAAGGTATCCAACCTGTTACCAAACTGGGTGTAAGTGGTATAAAAAACCAAGACTTATAGTTTTTTCGTATAATTTAAATAATTAAAGTTTAAAAACAGTATAAACAATTCTCAAAAATTAATGTTAACTTATGGTTTAACAATTAAAATCATGTTTATACATCCTATCAATTATCAAAAATTTTGCTCAACCGAGTATTTTTTTAATAAGTTACAATTTTATCTTGAATGTTATTTATTTTTAATTTACATTTGAAAGTTATTTTCAAATATATAGAAATAACAGTGCATCAGTTAATCCATTTTTAAATAATATATATTCATTGATATGAAAAAAATCTTACTCTCCATTTTATTATTGTGTTTGTGTTATTGTGGGTTTGCAGCTACTTATTATTATAAAACATCCGTAATGGGTAGCTGCCATGTAGAAACAAGTTGGTCCACAACTGCTGATGGCATCGGGTCATCACCAACAAATGCCAATTTCCTTTTATCTAACGTTTTTATCATAGGTAATAGTGCTGGGGGTACTGGGCCAACCGCAATATTAACTACTAATTGGGCACCAAATGCTGCTTCAACAATTGTAGTGGGTTATTTAACTCAAACTGGCTCTGTTTTAAGTATTACAAATACGCTTACTGCAACCGCAGGTAATTTAAGTGTACTAAGCGGAAACGAGCTTAGGTTTTTAGGTGCAATAGGAACATATACTAACAGTGGCTTAGTAAATACTTTAGCAAGTGGTAGTACAGTAAATTACGCTTCTGCCGGCAACCAAACAATTTTAGCAAGAAATTATAGTAATTTAACCTCATCATCAACAGGTGCCCGTACACTAGCAAATACAGGTACAATAGGGGTTGAAGGTGTTTTTACGCCTTTTACAAATGGGTATACCATAACAGGCTCAACCATAAATTTTAATAGTACGGTAGCCCAAACCATACCTGCATTTAATTATAATAATTTAACCTCATCATCAACAGGTGCTCGTACATTAGCTGGCAGTGGAACAATTGGGGTTGCAGCTGTTTTTACACCTGGTACAAATTCGTATACCATACCTGGCTCAACCATAAATTTTAATGGTACGGTAGCCCAAACCATACCTGCATTTAATTATAATAATTTAACCTCATCATCAACAGGTGGCCGTACATTAGCAAATACAGGCACAATAGGGGTTGCAGGGGTTTTTACCCCTTTTACAAATACGTATACCATAATTGGATCTACAGTAGATTTCAATGGTACTGGTGCGCAAGGCATACCGCTCATAAATTTTAACAACATTACTGTAAGCAATGCAAGAATTGGCACACCAACCTTTACTTTACCAAATGGTACAATAAATGTTTCGGGGAATATTATTTACTCTGCAACGGGCATGAACCCTGTTTGGGTAAATACGGGCTCTACCATCAATTTTAATGGTACAGTTGCACAAACTATTGGTGCATTAAATTATAATAATTTAACTTCATCATCAACGGGTACACGTACATTAGTCAGTACAGGTATTATTGGCATAGCCGGTGTTTTTACGCCTGGCATTAATACATACGCTATTGCAGGATCTACGGTAGATTTTAATGGTACAGGTGCGCAAACTATACCAGCAATTAGTTATAATAATTTAACATTAAGTGGTGCAAGGGTAGGTACACCAGCTATAACATTAGCTTCTGGTACAATAAATATTGCGGGTAACGGTATAAATAGCTCAACTGGCGCAATTACTTGGATAAATAATGGCTCAACTGTTGATTTTAATGGTACGGGAGTACAAACTATACCGTCATTTAATTACAATAATTTAACCTCATCATCAACAGGTGCCCGTACATTAGCAAATACAGGTACAATAGGGGTTGCAAGTGTTTTTACACCTAGTACAAATGCGTATACTATAACTGGCTCAACCATAAATTTTAATGGTACGGTAGCCCAAACAATACCTGCGTTTAATTATTATAACTTAACCTCATCATCAACAGGTGCCCGTACATTAGCAAATACAGGTACAATAGGGGTTGAAAGTGTTTTTACGCCTTTTACAAATCTGTATACTATAACAGGCTCAACCATAAATTTTAATGGTACGGTAGCGCAAACCATACCTGCATTTAATTATAATAATTTAACCTCATCATTAACGGGTGCTCGTACATTAGCTGGTAGTGGAACAATAGGGGTTGCAGGTGTTTTTACGCCTTTTACAAATGGGTATACCATAACTGGCTCAACTGTAGATTTTAATGGCACCACACCGCAACCTATACCTGCATTTAATTACTTTAACCTAACCTCATCATCAACAGGTGCCCGTACATTAGCAAATACAGGTACAATAGGGGTTGCAGGGGTTTTTACCCCTTTTACAAATGCGTATACTGTTTTGGGTTCAACCGTTAACTATAACGCCGCAGGCCCACAAACGGTAGTACCAAGGTTTACGTATGACAACTTAATTATAAGTGGTAGTGGTATTAAAACTTTGGGGGTAAGTATTGCTTTAGGCGATATTGCCACTACTATTAACTCAACATTAACTATTAACAACGGTTGTACTTTTAACATACCCGTAAACGCTTTCGCAACCAATATACTTGCTGGTGCTTTTACTACAAGCTCTGATGTTGCAGCGGCAAGTACTACTGCAAAATTGATTTTTAGTAGCAATTCTACCAATTGCATTCCCCCTGACAAAACTTACAATTTTCAGGTAGAATATAATGGTACAGGCAACCAGTCTTTGCGTAATGGTACATTTAACTCTCCTTTAACTATATCTGGTATTAAAGCAGCTGGTGCAATAAACGAATGCCAGGGTGGTGGAAAATTTACAATTATGGCAACTTTAATTCATACCGCTACTTATAGTGGTTTGGGCAATTTTAACCCTAATTTTTCTGACTTTACTTTTCAGGCAGAAGGTCCCCAACTTGTACCTGGCGGGGCTGGCAATACCATTAGGTACTACAACTTAAGTTTATATGGGTCGGGCGTAAAAACGGTTACCGATGCACAAATAATTGCCAACGGCACATTATCTGTTTCTGCAGATGCATATTCAACCGGAGACCCAATTTACGACCCAACCGCTGCCTTACAATTTATTTATTTCCGTCCTCCGTTTACCCGCACTCGCTCATCGGTTGATGCAGCTTGGAACCGCATAAACCTAGGCAATGCTGTTAACAGCAAATACCCCAATATTATTAAGGTAGGAGATGCTGCAACAATTTTTATTGACGATTTAGCACCAATTAGCCCTACATTTGCACAAACACAAGCCCGTTTGGTAGGTGCTAATTTAGAAATAAATGGCGGCGGTAGAGTTACCGTAAACGCCAATTGTAGGTTAGATATACTTAGAAATTTAACTACCACAAATGGTGGTGAGTTGGGTGGCGTTGCATCATCAAGAATACATATTAGCGATGTAGCAAACCAGAGTATTGGGCGCATAAACAGCCAAGGATTTGTTAATTTTGATAAAAATGCAGGTACGGCCACATTTAGCCAAAATATTAATGCTGCCGATATGTACATTTGGAATACCAACGACGGCCCAGCGGGTACTGGTGGGCTATATTCGTTTAACCCTGCAGCCAGTATTACTACTACTGCTTCGCTTAACATAGGAGTTAAAGACCCGGGGGCACCGTTGCTTGCAACACACCGTACATCAACAACATTACGATTATTGTTAAACAATGCAAATTTGCTTACAGGTGCTACACATGAACATACCGTAGGGGGTAACTTTACGCAAGTAAATGGCGATTTAGATTTTACTTCTGGCACTTTAGCCGATCCGCGGTCATCTATATTAAATGTAGCTGGTAATTTTATAAAAAGTGGCGGGTTTATATACACTGCTGATGCTGTTACGGCATCTGGCCAAATAAATTTTAATGGCTCGGGCTCTCCCATACAAAATATTGCTATTGATGTTTCTTCCGAAGTTTCGTTTTTAGTAAAAAACCCAACATCTGTACTGTTTACAGGTAATGTAGTTTCGGTTACTGGAAGAGAAAACTTTGTTTTAGAAACTGGCACTACTGCAAATTTTTCTACTTATGTTTTACAAACCCCCGGTGGTTTTGTAAGCAATGGTGGGGTTAATTTACTAACCGCCAATGCCAATGGGTTTAATAGTGGCACACCAGCAACAATTGGTAGTGTACAAACAAACGCTCAAGCTTATAAAAGTACCGATAATTATACCTTCAATGGTATTGTTGCACAAATTACAGGCAATTTTTTGCCCAATACTGCACCCGAGGGTTCAGCTGTAAATAATTTTACATTTAACAATTCTAGTAGCGGCGATGTTACATTAAGCCATGATTTTATGGTTGTAAATGGTTTATTTACTCCTACATTAGGTAGGCTTAATATTGCAGGTCAAAAATTAGAATTAAAAGGCGATATTGCCAATTCTGGTACTGGTACAATAAAAGGTAGTCCTGTACCTGTTAGTAGAGATCCTTCTTTAGTTATTACTAACCCATTAGATATTACAGTTCTTGAAATTGAAGGTAATGGACCTATAAGTGGTACGTTGCGAATGGATCAAACCACCCCTGGTATTAGTAATTTTGTAACATTTTTTGCTATTAACAGAGGGGGAAATCCTACTTTAAAATTGGGTAACGATTTTGGGGTTGCTGATCAGTTTGCTATAGGTGCTGATATTGGTAGCAATGTTCTTAGAACAGGTACTGAGTATTGTAAAGTAGATATTAACGGAAACACAATATATTTGAATGGGCAGGGATTCCCGGGGCCAGGCGTTGCACCTGGGCCCATTGGAAATAGAGAAACAAATTGTTTTATTGGTAGTGCTACATCAAGAATGATTTTTGCTAGTAATACAAATGCAAATGCAACATCCAATACAACGGCCACTCCACCTTATTCTTACAATTCAAGTACACGCTTTTATATGGACCAATCAGTGCCAGGTACAAGTAATTTTTTGAAGGCACTTTATGTAAGTCGACCAACGGGTGGGCAAGTTTTGCTGGCCCCAAATGGTGCTTATGGTAACCCAGTAATAGTAGATAGTTTATCGGTTACTGGTGGTATGCTCAATCTCAACAGTAATGAACTTACCATTACTGGCAGGGTGCAGCTTGCAGCCACAAGTTGTATAAGGGCATCCACAAACAGCGCTCCAACAGCTTCTCGCTTAAACATTGCAGGCTCTGGGCCGATAGGTGGTAGTATTTTTATGGATAATACAGGTCTTTTTTCAACAGCAGGGGTAAGTAAAGGCACCAATGCAGCCAATGATTTGACCTTAATATCGCCAGGTATTGCTAACAATTTAGATAGGTTAACCATTAATAGATCAGGCGAGACAATTACATTAGGTAACACCATGCAAATTTCTGGATCGGTTGTACCCACTGTAGGTATTTTAGCAAGTGCTGGAAACTTGGTAATGCTATCTACCGAAACAATAACCTCTAATATTGCAGCCGGCGGTTTAGCATCGGGCAGTTCAAACATTACTGGCGATGTTGTAGTACAAAGTTTTTTTAAAGGTAGTACCCAAACCAGCTCCCGAGGTTTTAGAATGATTAGTGTACCAGTAGTAGAACAAACAGCACCAAACAATATTTTTACTATAATGAAACAACGTTTTATTATTACTGGTACGGGCGGTGTTACTAACGGTTTTGATGCAGGAGGCGCAAAAGAACCCTTTGCAACAACTTTAATGAGCTATAACGAACCTGGTTTACCCACCGCATCGGGTAGTTACAATAGGTTGGCCGACATAAGTACGGCAAGCACCCCAGGCTTAGGTTATTTCTTTTTCTTTAGAGGTAATCGTAGCAACGCAACAACCACTAAAGTTAACGATGTAGGCGGCGTATTTGTAACCCCCGAAGATTGGACAGCCACCTACATTGGTGCAATTAACAAAGGCGATGTTACCGTAAGCAACATAAGCCGTGGCACAAGTGGCACTGATAATTTTAATGGCTATAACTTATTGGGCAACCCTTATCCTTGCACTATTGATTTTGATGTTTTTCGTACCAATACAAATGCCAGCAACTCGTCAGACCTTTCGGATTTGTTAGTAATTTTAAAACGTGATAGAACAGGTTACATTACACGCAGTGGCGGTGTAAACAATAATATTAGTGTGGTAGAGGGTACAATTGGTACAGGATCACCTTCTATACAATACATACAACCTGGCCAAGGCTTTATGGTGCGCAAAACAGGTGCTGGTAACACAAGTGTTAGGTTTACCGAAGCTTGTAAAATTACCAATCAAACCCCTTTACGTTTGCTTAGCACTCCTGCCGAAAATGATTTGGTTTTAAGCGGCCTTGATGGTAAAATTTTAAACAAAAAAATTAAGCAAAACATTGCGCCAAAACGCCAATTAATAAGGCTTGATGTGCAAAACGGAACCGACCGCGAGCAAGCCACCTTAGTTTTAGAAGAAGGCAATGAAGCCATTTACGGTGGTTACGATGCCCCATATTTAGGCAATGGTGATGTGTTTTTTAATACCTTAACGTCTGATGGGGTTGCAACCGCCATTAATTTTTTGCCAACAATTGATAAAGTAAGTAGCGTAAAGCTTAACGTTGCGCCTGCTCAATCGCAGCCCAATTTAAAGTTTAATTTTACCGAGTTAACCGCTTTAGGTAATGCGTATGATATGTTTTTAAAGGATAATTATTTACAAACACAAACCCTTATCGAAAACGTTAGCACTATCTATAATTTTGCTGTGGATAAATCAGTTGCCGCTACTTTTGGCAGAAATAGGTTTGAGTTGGTTTTTACACCTAAAGAAGTGTTGAGTGCCCAGTTAACCAACTTTGGTTTAACACAACAAAGCAATGGTATTGGCATAAACTGGAGTACTAGTAGCGAAACAAATACCGACAAATTTGTGGTAGAAAAATCGGCAGATGGTGTTTTGTTTAATACACTTACTATAAAAGCAGCTGCTGGAAATAGCTTTAGTACCCTAAATTATAACACGCTTGATAAAAATCCAATTAATGGCATTAACTATTACCGTTTACTAACCATTGATAAAAATGGTGATCAAAAATATAGTAAAGTAGAAAGTATAGTTTATGGTATTGATGCCAATGGGCTAACAGTTTACCCTAACCCAGTAAAAGAAACCTTAAATGTGAGTTGGAAAGCTTTAAATACCGCAAGCAGTTTAGAAATTTACAATTTAGATGGCAAGTTATTGTTATCAACAAACTTAAAAATCAAAGCTAACACAGCAAAAATTAACGTAAATAATTTGGATAATGGAGTATATTTACTACGTTTAAAAAGCCAATTAAAAACACAATCGGTAATTAAGTTTATTAAACAATAATTAATTATTGAAAAATTATTAAAGAACTAATTTAAAATGCTTATCAAAAAAATTATAAAATTACTTTTTGTTGTCCCCTTTTTATTGGGATTGTCGTTGCTTTCCAAAGCAGCTGACTGTGACCCTTTTACAGACCCAGAATGCGATATTGATGTGCCTCTGGATAGCCATATTTTGGTGTTGATGCTAATTGTTTCACTGGTTGCTTTATATAGTTTATATTATAGAAAAAAGGCAGTATTATAATAAGTTTAATGAAACGAAAAAAAGGCTTTGAGAAATCAAGGCCTTTTTTATTCCCCTCTTTTGGAGGGGTGCCAAAAGGGCGGGGTGGTTTTTAAATTAATTATACAACCACCCCGGTCTGCGACCACCCCACCAAAGGAGTGGAATATAGTTCGAACAAATTTTGCTTATGAAAAGATGGCAATAGAGTTCAATGAAATTTTGATTATGTATACAATGGTTTATATTTAACCACGGGGTTGAATTCCCCACCTTCGGAGGGGTGCCCAACGGGCGGGGTGGTTTTACACCATTAATAAACATAAAATATGATGCTACTAACCACCATTAACCACATCGCTATCCTAAAAAACATCATAAAAGATTTGCCCTATAACTCCAAGCTAAAGCTAATAGCCAAGAAGAAGCGGAAAGTTGGCATCTTATCAGAAGTGCTTTTTTGGTAACAAGTTCATCAAAGAAAATTCCATTTTATAGATTTGCGACCGTCAGCGAATTATTGGGAATTACATAGTAGATTTTTATGTTAAGGCTTTGGGGTTAATAATAGAAATTGATGGCAGTAGCCACGGAGACAAGGAAGGGTATGACAATACAAGACAAATTTATTTAGAGAGTTTGAGTTTAGAAGTTTATCGAATTGATGATGTAGATGTGAAGAGTAATATAAATGGTGTTATGATGGCTTTAGAGGAATATATAATTGAAAAATTTAAATAACCACCCAGTTCTGCGTCCACCCCTCCAAGAGATAATGGCACTAACATTGGTTAATTTATTTATATTTTCTACATTTAGCAGTATTTCGTACATAATGTCTGTTTAGTTTTCTGGTTGGGAGAATTTCGCTACGTATGAGTGATTTCAGTTCTTCTACCACCTGTTGACCATTTGTTATATACTCTGCCTTTTTTGTCGATATGAATCCTCTTATTACTCGTATAGAATTGGTAAATGAAATTTGCTTTAGGGGAAAAAAGCAAGTCTTTGTACTTGCATATTTCATTTTTCGGATAAGATTATAACTTTCTAATTAAACAGCTAACTCTTTTAATGCCATTTCTGGTGTTTGCGCCCGTAATATATCGGTGTCTATAATAGTTTTTATTTCACGTATACAAATCTCTATATCCCATCTTGTTAGGTATAATAATTGAAAATTCCCTTTGGGGATTTTTTATATAATACGGTTGTCAATAATTCATATTCTTTACCTTCTTCATTTCTGCATTTTATTATTCTTAGGGTTAATTCCTTTGATTGCTCGAGGGTTTTATTCCATATCGACTGTTTTTAGGTGCTTTACCTTTTATTTATACAAACATATGATTATAAACTTTTTATAGAGGGTTTAGCGCCACAAATGTTATTAAGCCAAAAGACTAATCCAATTTTGTTACCCTAATATAATCTAACATTGCTTGGTTAATATCTGTATTCATGTTGTTGTTTGAAGTTTGTAATTCAAGATAAAAAACGTGGATTCCTCCTCTTAAAAAAATAGTAGCAGCATTGGTAAATCCCCAGTTATTCCAATCGCTTTTACCTCTTTGAGGAAAAACTATGGTTTCTATTTTGTGAATGCCATATTTTAAAGTTCGTAATGCGGCTTTATTATCTTGACCAATTTCTCCGTTGCCGTTGGCGTATCTAAAATCTATTGCGTAAGGGCCGTTTTTCTCAATATTTATAATAATTTTAATATTTGTATTTAATGTTTTACTAATCTCAATAAAACCGTTGCCTGTGTAAGCCGTGTGATATAATTTTGATGGGGGTATAGAATCTTCTAATTGGTATATTGACACATTTTGTGGTGGAACAACCACTATTGGTTCTGATGCAAACGAACTTTGATTTTTACTATTTGATGCAAAAACCTTATATTCGGCATAACTAGTATCTTTAACTGCAAATTCTAAATTTGGGGTTGGGTTAAATTTAATCCCATTTTTTATAATGGTATAATTTACAGCATCATTAATTTTTAGCCAATTTAAGGTGTTGTTTTTGTAAGTGACAACTGGCATTTGTGGCGTAAAATGTACATCTACTTTGTTTATAGTTGTATTAGGAAAATCAACATTAGTTAAAACAATTTTAATTTTATGCTTACCTGTTAAATTTGCTGGTATTTGGTTATTACTTACCAGTTCATCATCAAGCAACATAAAACGAATTTTGCCATATCCTACCATTCTAATATCTAAAATACTGTTTCGATATTTAAAATTTGTAAGGGAACGTGTATCGGCGAAAGCCTTAGGTACAAAAGGGTTAAAAAGTAAACCGTTTGCTTTAAAATCCATACCAAAAAACAATTTGTAAATAATGCTAAGATTACCCGATAAGCTCCATAACATATTGCTTGAGTTTATGGCTGTTCCCCCAAAATCGCCATTGGTGGCAACAAAATTTTCTTTATTTGTTAAAAATAATGCGGCTGGCCTGTAAATTGCCGCAATAGATTCTAACACTGCTTTTTCGTTACTAACTTTTGCGGCAGCTAATGCCCAAAACGATTGAACAAATGGCCAAACAGCGTTATTGTGATATGGCCCCATATTTGGAATTTGAGGGTAAATGCATGGCAAACCAAAAGTAGTTACTGGTGTGTTTGCTATTACGGTTTTCTGCTGTTCGTCGTTAGCTACATTAAATAATACACTTAACCCTTCGCCCAACGCATCCGATTTTGGCGAAGAAGACTTAAAAATACGGCCATAACGGTATTGAGCGTAATACCCTTTATCGGCCATCCATAAATATTTATTTATATTGTTTCTTATTCTTGTACTTATAAGATTATTCTGCTTTTCTTCTTTAATTAGCGAAAGCTCTTTAGCCATTTCGGCCATTACAGCGTATGCTTTGCAGTGTACTACGTTTGTACTTAAATTTTCTGAGGTGTAAATATCAACGGGCTGCATCCAAATAGGGTAGGTTTGCTCCCGCCAGTCTAAAAATGACGACTCTCCCCTTACTAAACCAGATGTAAGATCAAATAAGTTGTTAGTGTCATCATTTAAAGTTTTTTTAATTATTAAATAAATTTTGTTTAACCATTCTTTGTCTCCCGTTGCTTTATAAACTTCCCAGGCGGCAATTGCCCAAACAACACGATCGGTAGATACAGGGTAAGACCCACCAGTACCTGTATCCTGTATAATTCTTCCTTTTGCATTTACTTTTTTCAATAAACTATTCATAGCTACTTTGGGTTGCAAAAAAGACATAGAAAGTATAATACTGTAACTAATATCTCGGGTCCAAACGCCGGGCCAATCAATTCCGGTTCTAAAAGTGCTATCAATTTCAACAGCTTTTATCATTTCCTCCATTGATAAATTGTAGATGGCATTAGAAATTGGAAAAGAAGATTTGTATTGAGCAAAAGCTGAAATATTTTTACTTAATTGCCATTTTTTAAGGGCATTAGAGGGCAAAGCTGGCTTATCAAAATTAACATAATTAGAAGACAATTGATTATCGGAATTAGCTGTTGCAAGAAAATTTTT
>JAYULE010000020.1:0-19934 GCA_043763845.1 Sphingobacteriales bacterium | reverse complement strand
TATTGGGCATACCTAAGTTTTAATAAATCTTTCATCCATAAATTAATTTCCCATTGGCTGGATAGTGGTTGCCTTGTGTATGGTAATGATGGCATATAATCTAAAGGGCCAAACTCTGGTGTAATGGTAAAAATAGGTGTGTGTTTTTCTCTATGATTGGCTATTATTTTATCCCACCAGGTTAAATGATGATTTAACGCTTCTTTCCACTCTGGCGCTCTTGGGTCGTTAACTTGGCAAGATTGCGGATGCCCAATTCTTGCATGTATATGGTCAGCCCTATCAATTGCTTGGCTTATATTTTCAATCTGATTGGCTAAAAAAGATTCGGAAACATTACACCAATGCGAAAAGTCTGCGGTTATCCGAAGTTGTGGATATGCTTTTAAGTATTGCTGTATAGTTGCTGCATGAAAGCTAAATCTACCGCGGTGGGTTTCGTGTAAAATAGTAACGCCTTTTTGTTTGGCAAGCTTTTCAGCTTCGTTTATAAATTGGCAATTATCTTCAAAAGAAAAAAAATCAGTGCCGGTATGAGAGTTAATTAACACGGGTTTAACATCGCAGGCAGAAATTATATGCTCTTGGTATGATGTTAAATATTCGCTCAATGTTTGTCCATTTGCAGCATACTGCAAAGCAATAATATCTAAGGAAAAAGTTTTTTTCAAATCATTTATTTTATGCTTTTGGGTATCGTTAAACGGGATTGCCATTTCTATGCCGTCGTACCCAGCATTTTTTATTTTCTCAAAAATGGCTTCTAAAGAACCATCTATATGATGAATATAATCGGAAACCATCCCCCAAATGGGACAAAAAAAGTTAATTTTCATTTTAAATTAATACTTGGTTATTGTTCTTTTACGTTTAAATAGCTACCCACGCCAATCACTAGTGTAGATATAATTACAATTATAATTCCAGTAATTATGGTGTTCATAGTGCGTTTATCCGAGCCTTTCCACTCATTAAAATAAAGTCCCCAAAGGTTGCTAAATGTAATTACAAACGCCATGTGGATGCTCCAACTTGCAAAATCATAAGTTCCCATTCTGGTTGAACCCATTCCGTAAAACATAAATTGCAGATACCAAATAATACCCGCCAGTGATGAGAAGAAATAATTTTTTAGCTGAAAGCCAATTTTTTTGCGATAATCGCCACCCGTTTTGTTTTTGAAATTTAAAATAATGCACCAAATAATGTTGGTGACAAAGCCGCCCATAAGTACCAAAATTAGTACCGCATTATTTTGCCATAATTCGGGCACTCCACGGTTTACGGCAAGTTGGGCAAGTGGCTTTCCTGCATTTAACCCAAATGCAAAACAAGAGCTTAACGTACCAGAAAACAGTGCAACTAAAAATCCTTTGCTAAAATTAAATTCCTTAATGGTTTCCTTTTTTTGAGCAGTTGATAATGACTTTTCCTTTAAAATTCCGGCCCAACCACAAACTCCAATTCCTAAAACACAAATAAATACTCCAGCCAAGGTGGTTAATCCGGCCTTACTTTTAAACAGTTCATAAAACGTTCCATTAAAAATTGGAGGCACCAATGTGCCCAATACGGCACAAAGACCTAAAGTAATAGAAAAACCCAATGAAAAGCCCAAGTAACGCATTGATAAACCAAAAGTTACACTTCCAAGTCCCCAAAGCAATCCAAAAACTATACTCCATAAAATAGTAGTATTTGGCGCATCTCGCAACAACGAGAATAAATCTGGTATAGTTAAATAGGCTATCAACCAGGGCATAATAATCCAGGCAGCTACACCGCTAACCAGCCAGTAACTCTCCCAAGCCCAGTCTTTAACTTTTTTAAAAGGAATAAGAAAGCTGCCCGAAGCAAACCCTCCTATTGCATGCAGCAATAAGCCTAAAAGAAAATTCATATCAAGGTATATTTGGTTTGATGAGTTGACACGCAAATGAATATATTTAATTTGACCTATACAATACCTTTGCCCACAATATATTTTTTTAGGGCTTAAACGCTAAACAATGGGTTTCAAATTTTTTTCAATTTGCTGATAGGTAGCAATTTGAATATTCAGCTACTATAGAATATTTATTTTTTATGCCTCAATTTTTATTTTAAAGACAATTTTCAGAAAAAATTATTTTAAAAATGTTATTTATGTTAATATTATATATTTTATAAACTATGTAATTAACTGATTTATTGATTAATATATATGTTATTAAAGTGCATATATACCTTCTATTATATTGATAATTTATTGTACTTATAAGTTTAACACGATACGTTAAATTTGTAATTTATAGCCTATTCGTTTTAATTTGTCGTCATAAAAATCTGACCAAGTTTTTAGACCAAATCTATTTTACTTAATCCAATATTATGAAGGCAAATAACAATATGCAGGATATGGCTCGTTTAATGGAGTCTTCTCATTTATTAAATGAGCCTAAAAAACTTAGAGAATTCGCAAAAACAGAAGGGTATTTATTTTTTAAAAACCTATTGCCCGCCGAAGCTGTAATGGCCTTGCGAAATGATGTACTCGAAATTTGTAAAAGGCATAATTTTTTAAAAGATAAATCAATTTTGATAGATGGAGTTGCAGCACCAGGTTTTGTAATTGCAGAATCCTCAACAAATGTGGATTACCTCAACTATTATCGTGAAATTCAAAGTTTGCATTCGTTTCATGCATTGGCGCACCATCCAAATTTGTTAAAAGCTTTAAATGTGCTGTTTGATGGCGAAACTTTAGTTCATCCTCTTAAAATTTTACGTACAATTTTTCCGCAAGCACAAAAATACACTACGCCAGCACATCAGGATTATTTTCATGTACGCGGTACAGAAAATACTTGGACAAGTTGGATACCTTTAGGAGATTGCGATAAAGATTTGGGTGGATTAACGCTTGTACCGAAATCTCAAGATTGGGGGCTTTTGCCTGAGCACCCAGCGGAAGGTGCCGGATTAATTGGAATTGATGTGCCAAAAAAGTCAGTATGGCTTACAGATTCCTTTAAAGCAGGAGACGTGTTGATGTTTCATAGCCACACCGTTCATCAAGGAATAAATAATAATTCGGTTGATAAAATTAGATTATCAATGGATTGTAGATTTCAATCTTTAAAAGAAAAAAAGATAGGTCCAGTAGCCGTAAGAAGTCCGCATTTGCATTGCATAGATTGGGATGGCTTGTACAAAAACTGGGAAGCAAACGACCCTTTAAAATATTATTGGAAAGATTTGGGTTTGGAAATCGACCAATCAGCTCCGCCTACTATAGGTACGCCCGAAAACCCTCACCCTACAACAATGGCATAATTAGGAATAGTATTTTAGTTTAAAATATTTTATTTACTTTGATAACGATTTCTGCAACTCAATTTCTGTAAATTTTTAAATTACCAAACTTATTAAATTATGGCACAACAAGAAAACTTTAGTTTTCTAAGCATTGATACCTATTCATCAACTCCTAAATATTTACAGGTTAGGGATAGTATAGTATCGGCATTAGAGTGTGGTAAACTTAAAAAAGGCGATGCGCTTCCCTCTATCAACGATTTAAGTTATATTCTTGATATTTCTAGGGATACAACAGAAAAAGGTTATCGCTATCTAAAAAATGCTGGTTTTATCAATTCCATCCCCGGAAAAGGGTATTATATATCTAACAACGATTTTAAGAAAAACATTCGGATTTGTTTGCTTTTCAACAAATTATCAGCACACAAGAAAATAATATATGATGCTTTTTTCGAAGCATTAGGAGAAGACGTTTTTATAGATTTTTATATCTATAACAATGATTACTTAATGTTTAAAAATTTAATAATGAATAATAATAACGATTATTCTCATTATGTAATAATTCCTCATTTTGTTGATGGTGGCGAGAATGTACATGAAATTATAAATACTATACCTAAAGAAAAACTATTGCTACTTGATAAAAAGGTTGAAGGCATTGTTGGAGAATATGCTTCTATTTATGAAAATTTTGATAAAGATATTTACGAAGCTCTAAAAAAAGTTTTAGATAAACTTTATAAGTACCATACCATAAAAGTTGTGTTTCCGCAAAAAAGTTATTATCCAAAAGAAATACTTAAAGGAATTAAACTTTTTTGTAACCAATATGCTTTTAACTATTTGCTTGTGAGTGATATGGTAAACGAAACTATAAATAAAGGCGACCTTTTCATTAATGTTATGGAAGATGATTTGGTTTGTTTGTTAGAAAAAGTTGTTGATGTAGGTTTTGAAATTGGTAAAGATGTTGGCATAATTTCTTACAATGAAACGCCACTAAAAAAATTTATATTAAATGGCATTACTACAGTTTCCACCGATTTTAAAATGATGGGTATAATGGCCGCCCAAGCAGTTTTAAACAACAGTGTGGCCAAGCAAGAAGTACCCTTTAATATCGTAATTAGAGATTCGTTGTAAGATTTATTATGATAAAATGAAATTAAAGATTGTTTTAGAAATTAACACTAAAAATTATTTATGAAAAAGAATAGAATTATAATTTTTTTGGCATTGGTTTGTTTGATTTCTTATGGTTATGCGCAAAATAAAACGGTATTTGTGAAAGAGTGCCCATTGGGGGAAGATGCTACACCTTATGTAATACAAGCACTTAAAGAATGTAGGACAACTAAAGCTACAAAATTGGTTTTTGCAAAATCAACCTACAACTTTGAACCAAATTTTGCTACTGAAAAATATGTTTTTGTAAGCAACAACGATGAAGGTTTAAAACGCTTTGTTTTTGACCTTTCGGGAATGACGGATTTGGAAATAGATGGACAAGATTCAAAATTTATATTCAATGGATTTTTGTGCCCATTTTTGCTGGAAAATTCTAAGAAAATAACCATCAAAAATTTCTCAGTCGACTTTAAAAGAACGTTTCATTCCGAAGGTACAATTGTTGGCGCATACAAAGACAGTTTAGATATTGCGTTTTCTGCGGCTTACCCATATAGCGTAAACAACAACAAATTAATGTTTACTGGCGATCAGGTTATTGGAAAAGATAATGGAGGCGAACCAAAACGAGTTACTTTCCCATTTTGGCATCTTTTAGAATTTGATGCAGTAAAACGAGAACCCGTACAAACTGCCTTCGATTATTTGAATGTTCAAAACATGGTTGTTAAAGAACTCAAACCAGGTGTTGTACGCGTTTTTTTTCCTCGGTTAAAGGGAACCGTTGGCAATACGCTAATTTTTAATGCAACCGACAGATTGGTGCCAGCTTTTACCATATCGGATACCGAAAATGTTAATTTTAGAAACGTAACTATTTTTCATGCTGGCGGAGTTGGCATACTAGCACAACGCAGTACAAACCTATTTTTAGATAGTATTAAAGTAGTTTCGGCACCAGGCAGAATGTTGAGTACCGCCGCAGATGCTACGCATTTTGTTAATTGTGCGGGAAAAATAACCTTACAAAATTCAACTTTCGAAAGTATGATGGATGATGCAACAAATATTCATGGCATTTATGTTAAAATCATTAAAATAATATCGCCTAAAGAAGTAATTGTCAAATTAATACATTACCAGCAATTTGGCTTCGATTTTCTTGCACCCAACACTAAAATAGAAATTACCGAAGCAGAAAGTTTAATTCCTTATGGTGAAAACACGGTGTTAACTTCAGAAAGATTAAATAAAGAGTTTACCAATATAACGCTAAACATGCCACTTTCCGAAAAAGTAAAAGTTGGGGATGTAATAGCAGCCTCAGGTAAATATCCAGATGTGTTAATGAAAAACTGTATTGTACAAAAAAACAGAGCTCGTGGTATTTTATTAGGATCGAGAGGTAAGATAGTTATTGAGAACAATTATTTTCACACCCATTGTGCGGCCATAAATTTGGAGGGCGATGGTCGTTTTTGGTTCGAGCAATCGGGAGTACGAAATTTAACCATTAACAACAACACTTTTGATAATTGTAATTACAGTTTCATGTTGGGTTTGGGAGTAATTATGGTAAGCTCGGGCATTGAAGAAAACAAAAAAGCCGATAGTAGATACAACAGAAATATTATGATTGAGAACAACACATTTAAAATATTTAACCCATGTATTTTAAAAATGTACTCGGTTGATAACTTAACTTTCCAAAATAATAAAATTGTAAAAACTACCGATTATGAATTTTTAGAGTGGTTTAGAAACATGAAGTTGGAAAATTTTATGATAACTAATTCATCCAACGTTAATATTGCCAAATAATCATTATGGTTTTATGCTCATGTCGTCAAATTTAAAGCAAATTTAAAAAGGTAGTATGCACAAAATTGTTAAAATAACATTTACTGTCTTAGCTATTGTAGTATTTGTTATTAAAACCGAGGCGCAACCTTTAGTTCTGCCTACTTTTAAATCATATATAGAAACATTTTTACCAACTAAAACTGAATTAGATATTTTTTTAAATAAAAATGGTGTTTGGGGTAAGTACGATTCTCAATTAGGTTATACTCTCGGCAACTCTTTGCCTTTAGAAGGTATTGATAGCAGCCTCAACATTTCTACAACTCAACAGGGTGGTTATCGAACTATGTATATGTACGCCAACAGAACGTGTAGGATTAATACGTATGGTAATAGTTTTACACAATGTCAGCAGGTTTCTGATGGTGAGACATGGCAAGAGTATTTAGCAGCGCATTTAGGCGAACCGATAAGAAATTTTGGGGTTGGTGGATATGGAGTTTATCAATCTTACATCAGGCTTCTTAGAGAAGAGCGCACAAAAAATTCAGCTAAAAACTTGATATTCTATATTTGGGGCGATGATCATGTGCGTAGCTTATTAAGGTGCAGATATATGGCTATTCGGCAGTGGAATCAAAAAAATGAGCTGGGTATGAAGTTTCACGGTAATTTTTGGACGAATATTGAAATTGACTTGAATAATGGAAACTTTATCGAAAAAAGTAATCCTTTAAATACTAAAAAGCTATTGTACAAAATGGCTGATAAAGAGTGGATGTATCAAAATCTAAAAGATGATATCGCTCTTCAATTATTGCTGTTTAAAAACAACGAAATATCTGATTTAAACATAAGTGCCGTAATTAAATTAAGTACGATTTTAAAGCTTGAAATAAACTGGAATGATTCTCTGAATTTACACAAAAATGTAGTTAGGCTTTTGGATGAATATGCATTTGCTGCAACCAAACATATTCTTAATAAACTTAAAGTGTACGCCAAAAGAAATGACAAAAATTTGATGATCGTTCTTTTCGATCCATATCAAGTTACAAATTCACTTATCGAAACGGGAACCCGGTACGATAGTATAATCGTAAATTATTTACAGAGCCAAAAGTTTAATTATTTTGATATGAACGTAATACACGCCGAGGATTTCAGAAGATTCAACCTTAATTTAAGAGATTACTATGCCAGATATTTACTTGGACATTATAATCCTACAGGCAATCATTTTTTTGCTTATTCATTGAAAGATAAAGTTGTTAAATGGTTAAATCCAAAGCCTATCACTTACGATAATACCAATAAAAAGTGGATAGATTTTAATGGTTATCTCCAAGGAATAAAATAATTATTGCTAAGTAGTTTAAGTATTTATTGTATTTATAAACCTTTTATTATGCATAAAAACATAACGCCACAGGATGCCGAAATTCTCTGATATTACTAAGATTGTTTGTTATAAAACAATATTCCAATTCTACTTTGTATGCGTATAAAAAACTTTTTTGCTTACTTAATTATATCAATAAGTACTTTTTTAATACAGAATAAAGTATCGTTAGGGCAAACCAAGATTCTAAAACATAATAGCACAAACAATTTCAGAAACAATTTCGCCGTTCCTCAAGACTCTTTAAAACCCTACGTGTATTGGTATTGGGTAAGCGATAATATCTCAAAAATTGGCATTACCAAAGATTTGGAAGCAATGGCAAAAGTAGGAATTGGGGAGGCGTTTATAGGAAACATTGGCTTATCAACCGTACCTTATGGCAATGTAAAGGTTTTAAGTAAAGAATGGTGGGAACTTACCCGTTTCGCCATAACCGAAGGACAACGTTTAGGTGTAGATATTGGTATTTTTAATAGCCCGGGTTGGAGCCAGTCTGGCGGCCCATGGGTAAAACCTACGGAAGCTATGCGCTATATGGTGGCTACAGAAATAACCGTAAATGGCGGCAAAAAAGTACAAATTAAATTACCTTCCGCAGCTGCAAAAATGCAAGATATGGCCGTAATAGCCTATCCAGTTTCGGCAAATCCAGAACAAATCCTAACCGATTTTAATCCCACCCTAAAGTTTTCTACAACCATTAGCAACGGCAATTTTTTAATCGATAAAAAATTAAATACCAGCATAGCTTTTACTGATGAAGTAAAAAAAAATGGATTAACCATAGATTTTAGTTTAGCTAAAAATTTTACTGCCCGAAGCATTACCATTCATCCAGATACTTTTCAACTTTCGGCACAAGTAGAAGTGCAAGCTTTGGTTAACGGCAATTATCTATCGGTTAAAAAGTTTATAATGGATAGAAGCAATAACATGATTACCGTTGGTCCTATTGTTTATGGCGAAATTTGTATGGCTCTGCCCGAAACTACAACTAACAATTTTAGGTTGATTTTTTCTAACATAATTAATCCACCCACACAACAAAAGGTTGGCGGCATAAAAGAAATCATACTATCATCATACCCAAAATTAGAGCGTTATATAGAAAAACAAATGGGTAAAATGCTGCAAGTGCCTGAACTATCTTGGAGCGAATATTTATGGGAAAACCAACCCGAAAGTGGTTCTGCCAATATGAAAGTAAAAGCAGCTAGTGTAATTAATGTTTCTAAATTTCTAGATAAAAATGGGGTGTTAAATTGGAATGCACCAGACGGAAAATGGACGATTAAAAGAATTGGATTGATACCAACAGGTGTTAAAAATGCGCCCGCATCGCCCGAAGCAACAGGTTTTGAAGTGGATAAAATCAGTAGGCCCTACTTGCAAAAACACTTCGACGCCTATGTTGGCAAATTGTTGAAAGATTTACCAGCCAACGAAAGAAAATCTTTTAAACACCTTGTTTTAGATAGTTATGAGGTTGGCCCACAAAATTGGACAGAAGGTTTGGCTGAAAACTTTAAACAAAAATACGGTTACGATCCTATTGTTTGGCTGCCTGTTTTATCGGGAACTATCGTAAACAGTGCGCAAGAATCTAATCGGTTTCTGTGGGATTTACGACGGTTGATTGCCGACAGAATTGCTTACGATTACGCAGGTGGGTTAAGGGATATTAGTAAAAAAAATGGCTTAAAAGTTTGGTCGGAGAATTACGGGCATTGGGGTTTCCCCTCAGAGTTTTTATTGTATGGCGGACATGGAGGAGAAATTGCTGGCGAATTTTGGGTTGAAGGTACTTTGGGAAATGTAGAATGCAGAGCCGCTTCATCTGCGGCACACACTTATGGCAACAATCGCGTTTTTGCAGAAAGCTATACGGCTGGCGGTTTGCCTTACCAGCGTTACCCAGGCTATTTAAAAAAACGTGGTGATTGGTCGTTTACCGAAGGCATAAACCACGTACTGCTACATTTGTACATCCACCAACCTTATGAAGATAAAAACCCGGGTATGAACGCTTGGTTTGGTACCGAGTTTAACCGGAAAAATACTTGGTTTAATCAGTCTAAAACATGGATAGATTACCAACGCCGAAGCATGTTTATGTTGCAACAAGGTAAACCAGTTAACGATATTTGTTATTTTATTGGTGAAGATGCGCCAAAACTATCAGGTGCTAGAAACCCGGAAATTCCAGCAGGTTTTTCTTACGATTATATTAATGCCGATGTAATTTTAAACAAACTATATATAAAAGATGGTAAATTAATGCTGCCCGATGGTATGAGCTATAAAATGATGGTTTTGCCTCCCTTAAAAACCATAACGCCAGAATTGCTGCAAAAAATGAAAGAACTGGTAACTGCAGGTGCCGTAATTTTAGGGCCTAAACCTTCACAGTCGCCAAGCTTAAAAAATTATCCTTATGCCGATTTGAAAGTAAAAGGACTGGCAGATGAACTTTGGGGTAATAAAAATCGAAATGATAAAACTACTAACGGCTTGGGCAAAGGTTTTGTATTAAATGGCATTACTTTAGAAAAAGCTTTAAGCCAGTTTAAAATTGCTAAAGACGTTAGCATCCCGCTAGGAAAACCTTTACTTTTTACCCACAGAAAAACTACCAACGAAGACATATATTTTATTACCAACCAAAGTGATGACAAGCAAGAAGCTGATGTAATTTTTAGAGTAAATGGCAAACAGCCCGAACTTTGGGATGCCACCAATGGAAGCAACAGAAAGCTATCAAATTTTACCAGCACCCAAAATGGCATTAAAATACCGTTAAAATTTGAACCAGCCCAAAGCTATTTTATTGTTTTTACTGATGAAAATAGTGTGAAAACTGATGCTGAAAACTTCCCCACAGGAAACATAGCACAAGAAATTTTAACACCATGGACGGTTAATTTTGAAGCCAATAAAAGAGGCTCAGAAAGCGCCGTTAAATTTGAAAAACTACAAGATTGGGCTTTACATACAGATGAAAAGATAAAATATTTTTCGGGTACAGCCACCTACGCCAATACTTTTAATGGCGTATTGCCAACAGGCGATGAACGTATATTTTTAGACCTTGGCGAGGTAAAAAATATGGCCACTATAAAAATTAACGGTAAAGACGTAGGTGGTTTATGGACTGCACCATGGCAAATAGACATTACCAAATTTGTAAGCAGTGGCAAAAATACGGTAGAAATTGAAGTGGTAAATTTATGGGTAAATAGATTAATCGGCGATAGTAAATTGCCAGAAAAAGATAGGCCAACATGGTTGGCAAATAATTATTTTAATGCCACAGACCCATTACAACCTTCGGGATTATTAGGCCCTGTAAAAATTAAAGTGATTAAATATTAAACTGAATTCGATTATATGTTTTATTTAAAATTCATTAAATCAATAGTTTATACGATTTTAGAGCGTTAACGATGGTAGCGGCATCCTTTTTATCAATTGCCATTGGCTTTAGCCAACGGCAATTGATAAAAAGATATAGCCCTTCCTTTGTCTGGGTAAACTCCCAGCGTATTACCTTGCCTACCGGCAGGCAGGAAACGCCATAATCATATCAAAAAAAATAATTATTGTTAGAAATCAGCTTATTAACATTATCAAAATGAAAAAACACATATCGATATTCGTTTTATTCGTAAACTGTTTTATGGCTAACGCTTTTGGTCAACAACAACCCGTTTCTGTAAATAACCTAAAAGTAGAAGGCTTAAATTTAATAGAAGGAATTACGCAAATAAATCCTCGTTTAAGTTGGCAAATAGAAAGTAAGCAGCGTAATGTAGTACAAACCGCTTATCAAATTATTGTGGCTACTTCGGTATCAAAAATTAATCAAAACATTGGCGATGTTTACAGTAGCGAAAAAATAATTACCTCCCAATCCATTAATATTGCTTACCCCTTAACCAATTTGCTAAGCTGTAAACCTTATTATTGGAAAGTTAAAGTTTACACCAATAAAGGGCAAACAGACTGGAGCCCAGCAGGTAAGTGGAGCATGGGCATACTTAATGATGCACTATGGAAAGCCGACTGGATAGGTACCGAAAAAATTATAAAAACAGACGATCCGTACAATGCGTATACTCGCCTAGCTGCCCGCTACCTCCGAAAAGAAACGCTAATAAAGGAAAAACCGGTTAGAGCAACCGCATATATTGTAGGCATGGGATTGTACGAATTGTATGTAAACGGAAAAAAGGTTGGAAAGCATGTACTATCACCAACGTTAAAAGAGTACAATAAGCAAATCCCTTACAATACTTTAGATGTAACCAATTATTTTAAAAAAGGTAATAATGCCATCGGAGTATTATTGGGTAATGGTAGATATTTCACAATCAGATACAGTAAAGATGGAAGTGCATCAGCTGGAAATTCTCCAAGTACACATTACGGCTTCCCGATATTAAAAATGCAGGTTTTACTTGAATACGCCAACGGAACTACTGAATTAATTACCACCAATAATACCTGGAAAGTAACTAGCAATGGGCCCATAATTGCCAATAACGAATTTGATGGCGAAGAGTATGATGCTAACAAAGAGCTAACAGGTTGGTCTTCTACAAATTATAATGCTAAAAATTGGGACAAAGTAACCATGGTAAGCCCACCAACCGCTAAAATAGTTACGCAAATAAACGAAAACATTGCCGTTAAGGATAGCATCATACCCAAAACCATTCATCAAACCAAAAACCGAAGCTACATTTTAGATATGGGGCAAAATATGGTAGGCTGGTTAAAAATTGCTGTAAAAGGCAAAAAAAGCGATACCGTTACTTTACGGTTTGCCGAAACGCTAAAAGGAAAAGATAGCCTGTATTTAGCCAATATTAGAAGTGCAAAAGTAACCGATAAATATGTTTTTAAAGGTACAGGAGTAGAGATTTGGGAACCTCGTTTTGTGTTTCATGGGTTTAGGTATGCCGAAGTAAGTGGCCTAAGTTATCAGCCTAAAAAAGAAGATTTTACGGGTAAAGTAGTTTACGACGATTTACCTACCATTGGTACTTTTGAAACATCGGATGCAACCCTAAACCAAGTCTATAAAAATGCGTATTGGGGTATTATTGGCAATTATAGAGGCATGCCAATGGATTGTCCCCAACGCGATGAAAGGATGGGCTGGCTGGGCGATAGGTCGGTAAGTTCTTATGGCGAAAGCTTTGTTTTTGATAACTCAAGGCTTTATGCCAAATGGATGGATGATATTGAAGCTGCCCAAAAAGAAAGTGGCAGTATACCTGACGTAGCACCTACGTATTGGAAAATATATTCGGATGATGTAACCTGGCCAATCTCTTTTTTGGTTATACCAGAGATGTTGAGGAAGCAATTTGGAGATACTGTTACTTTTAAAAAGCAATATCCAAACATGAAAAAATGGATGCTGTACATGTGGGATACCTATCAAGTAGGCGGTTTGGTAGAAAAAGATTCGTATGGCGATTGGTGCTTGCCCCCAGAAAACTTGAATATTATTTTTTCGCTGGATAGCACCCGAAATACCAGAGGGCCTATAATTGGGGCAGCTTATTATTTTTATGCGCTTACGCTGATGAAAAACTATGCCACACAATTGGATATCCCTAAAGATTATTCCCTTTTTGATGAAATGTGCGTTAAAGTGAAATCAGCCTTTAACGCTAAATTTTATAATGCAGCTGGTGGTTTTTACGCCAACAATACCGTTACCTCCAACCTTTTACCGCTTACATTTGGTATGGTTGATGAACAAAATAAAGAAAAAGTTTTTAACCAAATTGTAGATCGCACCTTAAATTTATACAATGGCCATGTAAGCACTGGTTTAATAGGCGGTCAGTGGTTAATGCGTGGTTTATCAGACAATGGCAGGCCAGATTTAGCCTACAAAATAGCTACCAATACCACTTACCCAAGTTGGGGTTACATGGCTGCACAGGGCGCAACTACCATTTGGGAATTATGGAACGGCAACACCGCTAACCCCGCCATGAACTCGGGCAACCATGTAATGTTATTGGGCGATTTATTGGTGTGGAATTACGAATATTTGGGTGGCATTAAATCGGATAAAGACGAGGTAGCCTTTAAAAAAATAACCATGAATCCGTATTTAGCTCCCGAACTTGATTTTGTAAATGCAAGTACCACATCGCCCTATGGCAAAATAGTTTCTAATTGGAAAAAAACTAATGGTAAATTTAATTGGGCGGTTACCATACCGCCAAACAGTACCGCCGTTTTAGCCTTACCAACAACATCTTTTCCTGCAATTCTTGAAAACGGTATCGCAGCAAATAAGGTTAAGGAAATAAAATATTTATACACTAAAAATGGTAAAACATATATAGAAATTGGGTCTGGAAGTTATTTATTTACTTGCGAACTTTAATTAAATAATTAAAACAACATTTTTTATAGCTTTAATAATGATTTGGGCGTTTCCTGCCTGCCGGCAGGCAAGGTAACACGCTGGGAGTTTACCCAGACAAAGGAAGGGCTATATCTTTTTATCAATTGCCCTTGGCTAAAGCCAAGGGCAATTGATAAAAAGGATGCCGCTGCCATCGTTAACGCTCTAAAGACGTATAAATAAGCTAACTAAACAAAAAATAAAAAATTATAAAATGATGAACACCTTTAACTTTAAACATTTTTTTACGCTATTAATATTTATAATTTTAGTTTGTGTAGCCAAAGGGCAAACACCTCATTTGCTTAAAATTAACAACCACCAATTAACTTTTGGGGTAGAAAAAACCAACGGTAATTTTTTTATCAGTAACAAAATAACTAAAAGAGAATGGACATCATTACCCTACAAAAAAATTAAGTTTTTAAATGCCGAAGTATTGGCTACCAAACAAATTAAAATGTTTTTGTTCGACAGTATTTCTGGTATAAATTTTTCTAGTCTAGTAACTTTAGATAGCGATAGCAGCTTGTCTTTTCAGTTAAATACTAATCAAAAAAACGTTACTATCGATCAATTAAGTTTTCCGCAAGCTGTAAAAACCAATTATGAAAAAGGTTTTTTAGTATTCTGTTACCGCTCGGGCGGAGTGCAAATTGCCCAAAATGATACAGCTTACCCAACCAAAAGAATGATGGTTTACGATAACATCGGTTTAGATATGCCATGGGTGGGAGTTTACGATGCCGCAAAAGGAGATGGAATGCTGGTTTTGGCAAACACACCTTACGATGTTGAAATAGATTTTAGCGAAGAAGCCGGCTTAATGTGGCCTAATGTAGCTTGGGCATCATCATTAAGGCAATTTTCTTATACCAGAAAAGTATCCTATATTTTTACAGCTAAAGGCAATTACGTAGCCTTGGCAAAAGCATATCGAAATTACCTTAAACAAACCGAAGATTTTAAAACCTTAGCACAAAAAGCAATTACAAAACCTAGGGTAAATTGGCTTAAAGGCAGTGTGGTAGTGTGGGGCAGTAAAGGTTTAAAATTTGCAAAAGAAGCTAAAGCAGTAGGTATAAAAACTGCTATAATAATGAACAGTAATAAGTTTAAATACAACGATATAAAAGCCATGACCAATTTGGGCTTTTTAAATAGCAGCTACGAAAACTTAGAAGGAACAAGAGAAGGGCCAATTGGACACATGAAAGACACCATGGAAATTGCTGCTTACCATACCAATTTAGGTAAACCAATTATTGGTTGGGTAACTAAAAAAGGGGTCGAGTATTATTCTCGTTCTTCGGTGAGGGCTTTACTTGCTGCACCAACCTATTTGCCATCTTATTTAAAAGAAACGCCACTTACGGGTTTATTTTTAGATGTAACACCAGCTTTTTTATTAGAAGATTTTCATCCGCTACATACTTTTAATAGAGAGGCAGATAAAGGTTATAAAAATAAAATTAAGGCATACATAGGTAACGATTTGGGTTTAGTTTTAGGTGGCGAACATGGCAAAGCATGGAATTCATCATTATTAGAATACACCGAAGGTAGCATGACAGGCTCTTACTTTTGGGATGATGGAAATAAGCCAGGCTATTTAGACCCACCAAAAGACACTACTTATATGTCGGCTAATTTTAAAAAATATGGCTTAAATTATAAAAACCGAATTCCGTTATGGCAATTGGTATTTAATGATTGTGTGTCATCCACTTGGTATTGGGGCGACAGTAGCGATTGGTTTTATGCCGTTACACCAACCATTAGCGATTTAAAAGACAACTTCAATATTTTGTATGGAACAATGCCATTAGTTTGGGCCGATGTAAAAGGATATGGCTGGGACAGAAACCGCAGTAGGTTTATACAAACTATTCGTAATATTTCGCATTTTCAAGAACGTGTTTCTTTTTCAGAACTGCTGACTCATAAATTTTTAAATACCGACCATACTTTACAGCACACTACTTTTGCCGGCGGAGCGGAAGCATTTGTGAATTTTAGTGATAAACCCATAAGATATAAAATTGGCACCGAAAATGTTTCATTGGCACCAAGGGGTTTTTATGCCAAAGCACCTGGCTTTTTGCAAACGAAAACTGTAGATGAATTGGGCGTAATTACTAAGATAGCAACGGATAGCATAGTTTCTGTACAAACAGAACAACTCAGAAAAGTTGGTGCCATTAAAACCAACGGTACGGTTACCGTTTTTAAAATATCC
This sequence comes from Sphingobacteriales bacterium, assembly GCA_043763845.1. GTDB lineage: Bacteria > Bacteroidota > Bacteroidia > Sphingobacteriales > Sphingobacteriaceae > Pseudopedobacter. The sequence continues at coordinate 3,623 of JAYULE010000020.1, read as the reverse complement.
CATAAATGTTGGAGGGTTATTGTAGAAAATACATTAGCCATAACCGAAATAGATATGAAAGCCATAGTTAAAGATAGAAGTCTAAAATTATGTACCCTAACTACTGTAAATGATGAAGGCGAAACGATAAAAGTTATTGAAAAAAACATCGCTTCAGAAAAAATAAAATTTGCATCAGGGCAGGGTATTAAGCTATTTAATGTGAGTTGGGAGTAGGGTTAATCTGTTAGATTTTTTTTAATGTTGGATAAAAAAAAACTAATTACCAATTCTTCTATAGCAAACTTAGACTAAGATTTATCTATCAATCTCTTAATTTTAAAAACCTAAACCTACCCTTTGCTACAGCCGTTTCACCGGGTTTTAGTTCTTTTGCCAATAATGGCGATGAATGAATACAGCCGTGGTCAGGTTCCCAATTGTTGAAGAAAAAAGCAGGCTGACCATCAATAATGGTTTCAATTTTCCAATTTCCATCAACAGAATTTAACCAAACACTGTTGCCGCTAAGCATGGTTGTTGCGTTTACATTCCAACCATTAATCCAGGGGCTTTTTGCTAAATCTATTCCACCAATTACAGGGTAAAACTGCATGGTACGTCTCCATTCCCCACTTGTTTTTTCTATATTTTTTAACAATATGGGTTTATTAAATTTGTCTTTTGACCATGTACGGTTCATCGCAGTATCTTTAAATAATGCGGCTCTATCCATTGTTAAACAATTAAAAGCAGCCAAATCATACAAGCTTACTTTGCTTTTATTTTTAAATTTGATAGTCCACCCTAACCAATATTCATTATCTTTTTGATTTAACAATAACTTAACCTTATAGCTGTATTTAGAATTTTTAACGCCCCTAGTGCCATAATTTTTGTTAATATTCCAAGGTTTTAAATCGGCGTTAAACAAACCTGTACCTAAATTTTTTCCAGTAAATATTTCGGGCATGGTAAACAAAAAATATTGGTCGAGCAGGTCTTTTAAAACAATAAAAATTGATATGTTACTCTCATCAGCTGGTTTAAAGGATATGGCAGGTTTTTTTTTTGTTGAGAATATACAGCACTGCAAATAAAAATACAAATTGTGAGTAACGTTATCCTCATTTTTTATTGTAGTTTTTTTAATTTAGTTACCTTTAAAAATATTAAGTTCTAAAAATAATTATAGTTCTATTTACGGCATACTGTAAAGCACAGGATGCAAAAATTTTAATTTCCATTATTATTGTATTTAAAGAGATCAACCAAACTCTTACCAAAAAACTTATGAAAAAATTTGGCTTTTTTTTGCTTGTTATTAATGTATTTTTTTTAAAATTTGGCTATACGCAATCAGAAATTAAAAATAAATCGACTGTAAAAATTAAAATTACTGAAGGAGATACAAAAAAAATTACGCCAGCCATGGTTTGTATTACCAATAGCAAACAAAATCAACCAGTTTTGCCCCCATTTGGTGAAAATATTTTAAAACCATCAGATAATGATGTAATTTTTAAAGGCGTATTATTTGATAAAGATAAAAACTGGGTTGGTCCCGTACGTATGACCGCAGGTGTGGGCGATAACAAAGACCGAAGTGTTTTGTATGGCGTACAACCCTCTATCCCGTATTGGAAAGCACTGGTAATGTACCAAACTTCTGGAGATTTCACCATTGAATTACCAATAGGAAATTGGAAAATTAGCATACAACATGGCAATGAATATATTCCCATAGAAGATGAGTTTACCGTTAAAACTGGAGATATAAACCTGATAAAATCTTACACCCTAAAACGTTGGATTAACTTGCCTAAAATGGGTTGGTATTCTGGCGATGTGCATGTTCACCACCCCACCAATCAACCCGGTTTTAGAGATTATTTATTGGCTTACGCACACGCCGAAGATTTGCATATTGTAAATGTTTTGGAAATGGGGCACCATCAAACTGGTGTTGATTTTATGGGTCATATACATGCAGGTACCGATTTTAAACAAGCTGGCTTCGGCGAAAAATTTAGGGTAAACAAAGATAATTATTGGTTAATATCTGGACAGGAAGATCCTAGAAGCAGGTTTGGGCATATTATTGGGTTAAACATAAACCAAATGGTTAGAGATACCACCGTTTACGATTATTATGATTTGGTTTTTAAAAACCTTAAAATACAACCTGGCGCAGTAGTAGGCTATGCACATTTTGCATGGAATGTTTCTTGGAACATACAAAATACCAATACCGGTTTTCCATGGTTTATTACCACCAACCAAATAGATTTTATAGAACTGTTACAGTTTTTAAAACTCAACTCGTTAGATTATTATGAGTATTTGAATTTGGGTTTTCGCATTACGGCTGCAGCCGGAAGTGATTTTCCTTGGGCAAGCACCATAGGCGAAGTGCGTACAATGGTTTATACGGGCAAAAACTTTACGCCCGATACTTGGTTTGCCGGTTTAAAAGCTGGGCGTACATTTGTTACTAACGGCCCAGCTTTGTTTTTAACTGCCGATGAAAAACTGCCAGGATCAGAAATTATAAAAGCTAAAGATTCATCCATAAAACTTGCTGTAAAAGCATTATCAAATTCACAAATTGGAAAAATAAATAAAATAGCGATTTACAACAATGAAGGATTAATTGCAGAGACATCAAATACGCAATACAAAGATTCCATTGAATTAAAATTAACTCATAAACTTAAACGAAGCCAGTGGATTGCGGCGGTGGTAAACTGCGAAAACGGTGCTGTTGCCCATACAACTCCAGTTTATGTAATTGTAGACGGTAAACCTACATATGATTTACTTAAAGCACCAGCAATTATTGCCAAACAAATAAGCAGTATTAGTGAATTACTGCGTGAAGAAAAATTAAAAACTCCTTTAGATAACGGAATAATAGAAAGGCTTGAAACGGCTATTTCCTACTACAAAATTCTGCTAAAGCAAATAGCTGATGAGAAATAGGATGTAATAAATCAGGATGAGGTTTGTTTGTGTTAGTAATATTATTTAGCAAATTAAAAGTAATTTGTTAAAATAATGATTACAATAGCAAGTTATTTTATCATTTATAGCAATATTATGCCTTATTTATCAAGTATCACTTTACCCAAAATTATTACAAACAAACATCCTTATAATATCGAAAGCTTTAAAAACGGTATCAACCTTAAATTAAAAAGTAATGTAACATTTTTTGTGGGCGAAAATGGCTCAGGTAAATCTACCTTACTCGAAGCAATTGCCGAGAATGCGGGATTTAATCTAAGAGGAGGAAACAAAAATCACAACTTTAATACTGGTGTTAATTTTAAAGGTTACGAATCGTCTTTGGCAAACACCCTGACTTTGAGCTGGTCGCCTTATAAAATATATGATGGTTTCTTTATGAGAGCCGAAAGTTTCTTTAACTTTTCTACTTTGATTGATGATATTGCACTAAATGATAATCGAATACTTGAGGCTTATGGAGGAAAATCTTTACACCATCAGTCGCATGGAGAATCATTCCTTTCGCTATTTAAAAATCAATTTGAAAAGGGTATATATATTTTGGATGAGCCAGAAGCTGCATTATCTCCTTCAAGAATTTTAGCTTTTATGTCAATAATTTCAGATCTTGAAAT
>JAYULE010000019.1:0-19959 GCA_043763845.1 Sphingobacteriales bacterium | reverse complement strand
CAGCTGGAGTTTTCTCGAAAGCGGTTTCGCCAGTTTCGGCTCTCCAAGCCAATAGATTTTTATCACCAGCAGCCCAATCTTCCATCATAATGCGACTAAATTCGCCACTCATAATATCGTCTTGGTGCTTTTGGAATAATGGGCGCATAATATCTTTTAACTCTTCCGAAATTTCGAAAGCTTTAATTTTTGCAGGATTACTTAACCTATCCATCATTGCGGTAATACCACCTTGTTTTAAGGCTTCGGTAATAACCTCAACACCGTATTGTACTAATTTAGAAGCGTAACCAGCATCAATACCTTTCTCAACCATTTTATCGAAAGATAAGATAGAACCCGTTTGCAATAAACCACAAAGTATAGTTTGCTCGCCCATTAAATCGGATTTTACTTCGGCTACAAACGATGATTTTAATACACCAGCTCTATGTCCGCCTGTACCTACGCAATACGCTTTTGCCTGAGCCAAGCCTTTACCTTGAGGGTCGTTTTCGGGGTGTACGGCAATTAGAGTAGGTACACCAAAACCACGTACATATTCGGCTCGCACCTCGCTACCTGGGCATTTTGGAGCAACCATAATCACGGTTAAATCTTTACGAATTTGCATACCTTCTTCCACAATATTAAACCCATGAGAGTAAGATAAAGTAGCATCTTGTTTCATTAAAGGCATAATTGCAGTAACTACTGCGGTATGTTGTTTATCGGGAGTAAGGTTAATTACTAAATCGGCGGTGGGTATTAACGCTTCGTAGGTGCCTACTGTAAAATTGTTATCGGTAGCGTTTTTCCACGAATCTCTTTTGCCTGCAATAGCTTCAGCTCGCAAAGCATAGCTTACATCTAAACCACTATCACGTAAGTTTAAACCTTGGTTTAAGCCTTGTGCGCCACAACCTACAATTACCAGTTTTTTACCTTTTAGTGCATTTACACCGTCTGTAAATTCGGCACTGTCCATAAAATCGCAAACGCCTAGTTGGTTTAATTTTTCTCTAAGAGGTAAAGTGTTAAAATAATTTGCCATTGTTTTTTATTTAGTTTTTTTGATTTTTTATTATTGTTAATTAATTTTTATTTATTTAAATTTTTATTACTCACTCCCATCCAAAACCTACATTGTAAAAACTTTTTGCCCATTATTTAAATATTCATTCTCGAATACTTGTTCGCCGGGTTGTTGGTTTTCGAATTCGTTTATTTTGGTGTGGAAACCATCGCTGGCTTTTATAATGGCAATGCGGGCACTACGTACAAATTCTATTAAGCCGTATTCACGTAAAACTTCTACCAAAGCGTCGGTTTCTTCACGGTGGCCAGTAGTTTCGAAAACGGTATAATCACTACGGATAACCACCGCCCTTGCACCATATTGGCGTAGCAAACGCTCAACGCTTACTTTTTCGGCAATAATATCGGTTGGCACTTTATATAATGCCAGTTCTTGCCAAATAATATCTTCGTTGGTATTGAAATAAACTTTTAGTACCTCCACTTGTTTTTCTAACTGGCGGGCTACTTTACGTATCACATCTTCGGTTTCGGTTATCACGATGTTAAATCGGTGAATACTGTCCACCTCGGACGGTGATGTATTTAAACTATCGATATTTAGCTTTCTACGGCTAAATATAATAGCTATTCTGTTCAGTAAACCAACTTGGTTTTCGGTATAAACTGTGATTGTAAATTCCTGTTTGGCTATGTTTGTTTCCATTTTTAACTCCTATTTTAATCTAAAAAGATATGCGTGGGATGTTTATTTTAATCGTATTTCGCTAACGCTGCAACCTTGTGGTACCATCGGAAAAACGTTATTTTCTTTAGTAACCATTACTTCTAAAAGGTACGAGCCGTTGTGGTTTAGCATCGCCTTTAAGGCATCTACTAATTTTTCTCGCTCGCTTACTTTTTGGCCTTCAATATAATACCCTTTGGCTACTGCTACAAAATCGGGGCTGGTAATATCAACAAACGAATACCTACGGTCGTTAAACAACTCTTGCCATTGGCGTACCATTCCTAAAAATTGGTTGTTTAGTATAATAATTTTAACGTTGATACCGCTTTGCATAATGGTACCTAGCTCTTGTATAGTCATTTGAAAGCCGCCATCTCCAATTACGGCTACAACCGTTTTATCTTGTGCGCCAAATTTTGCACCAATTGCAGCTGGCAATGCAAAACCCATTGTACCTAAACCGCCGCTGGTAATGTTGCTACGGGTATGGTTAAATTTGGCGTATCGGCAGGCAACCATTTGGTGCTGACCAACATCGGTAACAATTATAGCATCGCCGTTGGTTAATAAGTTTAATTGATGAATAACCTCGCCCATTGTTAATTCGCCCGTTTGGGGATGCAATTCGGCGGTAATTAATTCGTCTATTTCTATCTGATTTAATGCTCTAAACTTAGCTAACCAATCTTCGTGTTTTCTTTCCTCAACTAATGCGGTTAATAACGGTAAAGTTTCTTTACAATCGCCCCAAACGGGTACGGTAGCTTTTACGTTTTTATCAATTTCAGCAGGATCGATATCTAAATGTATAACTTTTGCTTGTTTGGCATATTTATCTAATCGGCCAGTTACACGGTCATCAAATCGCATTCCAATGGCAATTAAAACATCGCATTCGTTGGTTAAAACGTTTGGCCCATTGTTACCATGCATACCTAACATGCCCACATTTAAAGGGTGGGTGGTGGGTATTGCACCTACGCCCAAAATTGTCCAAGCAGCTGGTATGCCGCTTTTTTCTACAAAATCTTTAAATTCTTGTTCGGCATTTCCTAGTAAAACACCTTGTCCAAATAATATGAATGGTTTTGTGGCTGCATTAATTAAAGCGGCAGCTTGTTCAATATAATTGATTCTAATAATTGGTTTTGGGCGGTAACTTCTAATGTGTTCGCATTTTATGTAACCTTCAAAATCAACTTTTTGTATTTGTGCATTTTTGGTAATATCAATAACAACTGGGCCTGGCCTGCCAGTACGGGCAATATAAAATGCTTTCGCCAATACCTCTGATATTTCGGCGGCATCTGTAACTTGGTAGTTCCATTTCGTAATGGGAGTAGTTATGTTAATTACATCAGTTTCCTGAAAGGCATCGGTACCTAATAAATGTGCAAACACTTGGCCTGTAATGCATACCATTGGGGTACTATCTATTTGGGCATCGGCAATACCTGTAATTAAGTTGGTAGCACCTGGACCGCTAGTAGCAAAAACTACACCCACTTTACCCGATGAGCGGGCGTAACCTTGTGCCGCGTGGGTTGCACCTTGTTCGTGACGAACTAAAATGTGTTTTAATTTATCGGTATAATCGTACAAAGCATCGTAAATTGGCATAATTGCCCCCCCAGGGTAACCAAAAATAGTTTCTACGCCTTCTTCAATTAAACCTTTTAGTAGTATTTCTGAACCGCTAATATTTTGGCTAAGGGTTGCCTTAGCTTTGTTAATTGGTTGTTCTTTTATATCAAGAGTTTGCATTGCTCGGTTTTTTTAGTGCTTAATTTTTGTTGTTTTTAAATCCAATTCTTTCTCTGTTTTCCCATTTTGTTTGGGCTGCTCGTTTGTCTATCAAGTTTTCTATGGCTTCGTATAAATGGCTAAGCTGCGCATCGTGTTCACCTACACGCTCAATAATATCTGTTAATTGTGTTTTAATATCTCCTTGATTTAATACTATTTTTCTAACATCAACAAAAGCCCGCATAATGGCAATGTTCATATTTATGGCTTTATCGCTACTTAAAACCCCACTTAGCATAGCAACCCCTTGTTCGGTAAAAGCGTAGGGTAAATATTTACCTGTTCGGTTTTGCGGTATAGTTATCATCATCACAGTTTGTGATGATGGAATTTCATCACCTTGGTATGCGGTCACAATCTGTGACCGCATCATTTGCCATTCATCTTCGGTTAGCCTAAACATAAAATCTTCCGGAAAACGTTTGATATTTCGTTTCACCGCTTGATTTAAAACCCTGGTTTCTACTTCGTACAATGCTGCTAAATCAAAATCTAACAATACACGTTCGCCACGTATGTCGAAAATTCTGTTTTGTATGCTTTTTATTATTTGCATAGGGTTTTTAGTTTAGCTTAAAAAGTGCGCCGTTAATCTTCATCAGTAACGCAGCCTTCGCTAGCATTTTTAACTTGCCTTAAGTATTTATATAAAACTCCACTTTTAACAGGAGGTTCTGATTGTTTCCAATTTGCTCGGCGTTGAGCCAATTCTTCATCGCTTATTAAAACGTTTATAGAATTATCAACAGCACTAATTTCTATCATATCGTTATCGTTAATGATACCAATATTGCCACCTTCAAAAGCTTCGGGAGTAATGTGGCCTACCACAAAACCGTGGGTACCGCCAGAGAAACGGCCATCGGTAATTAAAGCTACCGAAGCACCTAAACCTGCGCCGTAAATGGCAGATGTTGGTTTTAACATTTCGGGCATACCCGGTGCGCCTTTTGGCCCAACGTTACGTATTACTACCACATCACCAGCTTTAACTTTACCGCTGCTAATGCCGTGTATCAACTCGAACTCTCCATTAAAAACACGAGCAGGACCTTTAAAACTTTCGCCCTCTTTGCCCGATATTTTAGCAACAGAACCTAAAGGTGCAATATTGCCATACAGCATTTGTAAATGACCTGTTTGTTTAACAGGGTTTTCTATCGGGAAAATTACTTTTTGGTTTTCGAACTCTAAATCGGGTACACCTGCAACATTTTCCGCTAATGTTTTCCCGGTAACGGTTAAACAATCGCCATGAATTAAACCTTTTTTCAAAAGATATTTTAGCACAATAGGCATCCCACCTATGGCGTGTACATCTTCCATCATATATTGGCCACTTGGTTTTAAATCGCCCAGTACAGGTATAACATCGCTTACAGCTTGAAAATCTTGTAAACTTAATTTTACTCCAACCGATTTTGCCATTGCAATTAAATGTAACACCGCATTGGTTGAGCCACCTAAAACCATTATAGTTACAATAGCATTGTGAAATGCTTTTGCTGTCATAATGTCTTTAGGTTTAATATCTTGCTCTAACAAAATTCGCATCGCCTTTCCTGCCGCCAAACATTCTGCTTTTTTTTCATCGCTTAAAGCGGGATAAGAAGAACTGTATGGCAAACTCATACCCAAGGCTTCTATGGCAGATGCCATTGTATTTGCCGTGTACATGCCGCCACAAGCACCCGCACTTGGGCAAGCATTTTGTATAATACCTTGATAATCTTCTTCCGAAATATTATTAGCCAACTTTTGTCCCAAGGCTTCAAAAGCTGAAACAATGTTTAAAGTTTGTCCTTTATAATGTCCCGAATGAATGCTGCCACCGTAAACCATTATTGCTGGGCGGTTTAAACGCCCCATTGCCATTATAGCACCTGGCATGTTTTTATCGCAACCGGGTAAGGCAATAACGCCGTCGTAATAATGGCCACCGCAAACTGTTTCAATAGAATCGGCAATTAAATCTCTGGATACCAATGAGTAACGCATACCTTCGGTTCCGTTGGTAATGCCGTCGCTTATGCCAATGGTATGAAACATTAAGCCAACCAAATTACTATCCCAAACGCCTTTTTTTACTATTGCCGCTAAATCGTTAAGGTGCATGTTACAGGTATTACCATCGTAACCCATACTTACAATACCTACTTGGGCTTTGGCCAAATCTTGTTTGGTTAAACCAATGCCGTAAAGCATAGCTTGCGAAGCGGGTTGGGTTGGGTCTTGGGTAATGGTTTTGCTGTATTTATTTAATTCCATTTGTGTTTATATTAATACTTCGTAATTATTTTTATCCATTACCAAACTGCGGTAAGCTCGTTTTAAAATTGCGCCCAAACTATCCTGAAAGGGCATTCCAAAAACTGCATCATCAACCGATTCGATACCAATAATTTCGGTAGCGGTACCACATAAAAAAGCACCATCGGCGGTTTTTAAATCGGTGGCAGTAAATTGTTTTTCTTGCACATCAATTTCTAAAATAGAACTGATAGACATAATAGTTTTGCGGGTAATTCCTGGTAAAATATTACCTATTGGCGGGGTATATAGTTTACCATCTTTCTCAATAAAAATATTTGCACCCGGCGATTGTGCCACAAAGCCCTGATTATCTAGCAATAAAGCTTCATCAAAACCTTGCTCTTTAGCGGCTATGGCTGCTAAAGTAGAATTTACGTAATTGCCCGTTATTTTGTGTTCTATAAGACAAGATTTTGCATCGGGTTTTTGGTACGATGAGATGCAAGTTTTTAGCAATTTATCTCCAAAATAAGAATCCCACTCCCAAGCCATTAACATAATGTGTGTGCCAGTAGGTTTTGATAGAGACATATTAGGTTCGGCATAAACAATTGGGCGAATATATGCGTTACCTAAGCTGTTGTTGTCTAGCAATTTGTAGGCATCTTCTATCAATTGTTTTATATCCCAAGTAAAGGGTAAATTTATTTTTTTGCAAGATGCTTTCAAACGCTCAAAATGTTCGCGGGCTTTAAAAAGTTTTATTCCGTTTTCGGTTTGGTAAGACCGGATGCCATCAAACACTCCCAAACCATAATGCAACGTTTGACTAAACGGATTAATTTCAGCGTTTTTCAAGCTCTTAAATTCTCCATTTATGTAAACAATTGTTTTTTTATTGTAGTACGACATTTTGATTTGTGATTTTTGATGTATGATTTTTGATTGCCTGTTTGTTGTGCTATTTAGTTTTGATACTTAAATTTATAATTTGATAATGTGATTAGTGATTTTAATATGCAATATATTGTGCTTGGTTTTGATTTTGAAGGTAGGTAGTTATAAGACAAAAATCAATTAAAAAATAAAAAAAATTTTATTCTGCCATTTAGCATCTTAACAAATTATATTTTACAATAAACCTTATTACAGTCGCATTCAATTAAATAAATAGACTAAACTTAAAAACGGTATTTAGTTCAAATTGTTGTGATTGCTTAAAAAATCCGAAATTCGGCGTAAAAACTCAATTGCTTGAAAAGTTTTTAAAAATGGCAAATTGTAGCACTTTTTTAAGTCTGGTAGGTTCATCAATGCAAATATCAAGTTTGTATTTTAGAAATTTCATGTGATCTTTATTCGAAGAATTACACCTAGATTTAAAAAATAAGTCAATATATAACATTTAATTTTGAAAACTTGATAAGATTAATAAAGCCATATAGGCAGTTACAAAGCAGCACATCAAATTAAAATCATTTTGCTATTTTTGTAAAAATTTAAAAAATGAGTTTATCACCCTTAAATGCAATTTCGCCTATAGATGGCCGTTACCACACTACTACCCAAACATTAAGCAACTATTTTTCGGAATTTGCCCTAATAAAATACCGTGTTTTTGTTGAGATAGAATATTTTATTGCTCTATGCAATTTACCTTTGCCGCAATTGGTGGCATTTGATAAAACGAAGTTTGAGAGCTTAAAAAATATTTATAAAAATTTCTCTACCGAGGATGCTCAATTGATTAAGGACATAGAAAAAACTACCAACCACGATGTTAAAGCAGTTGAATATTTTATTAAACAAAAGTTTGATAGCTTAGGTTTACAAGAGCATAAAGAGTTTATACACTTTGGTTTAACATCTCAAGATATTAACAATACCGCCATCCCCTACTCTTTTAAAGCAGGGATGATGGAAGTTTATTACCCCGAACTACAAAACTTGATTAACCTTATAAAAACTTTGGTTACGCAGTGGCAAAATGTGGCAATGTTGGCGCATACACATGGGCAGCCAGCATCCCCAACACGTTTGGGTAAAGAATTAATGGTGTTTGTAGAACGTTTAGAAAACCAGTTAGAACTACTTAAAATCATACCTTATGCGGCTAAATTTGGTGGGGCAACAGGTAATTTTAATGCGCATTTTGTGGCTTACGCCGAAATTAACTGGCAACAATTTGGTAATAGTTTTGTAAACGATAATTTAGGTTTAAAACGCTCACAGTTTACCACCCAAATAGAACATTACGATTTTTTGGCTGCACAATTTGACGGTTTAAAGCGCATAAACACTATAATTTTAGATTTAAACCGCGACTTTTGGACTTACATATCCATGAACTATTTTAAACAAAAAATTAAAGCTGGCGAAATTGGTTCATCGGCTATGCCACATAAAGTAAACCCTATTGATTTCGAAAACTCGGAAGGTAATATTGGCATTGCCAACGCTTTGTTTGAGCATTTATCGGCAAAACTTCCTGTAAGTAGGTTGCAAAGAGATTTAACTGATTCAACTGTTTTACGTAATATTGGTGTACCCTTAGCGCATACTTTAATTGCATTAAAATCAACTATTAAAGGTTTAAATAAATTGTTGCTTAACCAAAATGCAATTGATGCCGATTTAGAAAATAACTGGGCTGTGGTTGCTGAAGCAATTCAAACTATTTTACGCCGAGAAAATTATCCCAACCCTTACGAAGCATTAAAAGAGCTTACCCGCACTAACGAACAAATAAATGCAGCATCAATGGCTAATTTTATTAATGGTTTAAACATTAACGAAATTGTAAAAACAGAATTAAGAAAAATAACCCCTTCAAATTTTACTGGAATTTAGCAAGCCGTTTTAAAAAGTCAGATTGTGGTAATAAATTTTTTAACTTAACCTTTTGCACTTTTATTATTTTAATTTTGTGAAAACTTAAACCATTACTACAATCAAATGTTTAAAGTTTAGAATTAAATAAAAAATTATGACTATTACTGTATATACCGAAACTACGCCAAACCCTGCCACCATGAAGTTTATTGTAAATAAACTTTTAATAAATGGTAGCCTTGATTTTGCCACTAAAGAAAGTGCCGAAGATTCGGCTTTTGCTAAAGAATTATACAAGTTTAATTTTGTAAACGGTGTTTTTTTTGCAAGTAATTTTGTTACTGTTACCAAAGTTGAAGATGCCCAATGGGCAGATATTGAACCTATTTTAAAAGAATTTGTAAAAGGTGCTGTAGAAAGTGAATTGCCTTTACAACAAACTGTTACCGAAGAAAACTTGGTTTTTGAAGGTACTGATACCGAAATACAAATACAACAAATATTAAACGATTATGTACGCCCAGCTGTAGAACAAGATGGTGGTGCAATTAGCTACAAATCTTTTGAAGATGGTGTGGTTACAGTTGAATTACGAGGCTCATGCAGTGGTTGCCCGTCATCAACTATTACATTAAAATCGGGCATACAAAGTTTATTGCAACGTATGGTGCCCGAGGTTAAAGAAGTTGTTTCGGAGGCTATGTAATTTATGAATTTTCCCTTAAATGTTTAAAACCTTTTAACAAGGTTTTAAACATTCTTCAATTAAGCTTCCATAAAAACTTCCTACATTTAAACCAGCAGCTCTTAACTGTTGTGGTATTAAACTATTTTCCGACTGCCCTGGTGTTGTATTAATTTCTATAAAGTAAAACTGGTTGGTATTTTCTTGTAAAATAAAATCAACACGCACCATACCCTTACAATCTAGAACTTGGTAAACATTAGTTACAATATTTGTAATAATATCATATTGTGTTTGGCTAAGATTTGCAGGGGTAATTTCTTGCGATATACCTGGCGTGTATTTGGCTTCGTAATCAAAAAAATCCTTCGAACTAATAATTTCGGTTGCAGGCAAAACAATTAGCTTTCCATTAATTTTTGCTAAACCAATACTAAACTCTCTGCCAGCAATAAATTCTTCTATTAATATTTGATTGTCTTCATCAAAAGCTTTTTTTATTGCAAAATCTAAATCGCTACTGCAAATTACTTTACTCATACCTACACTACTTCCCCCATTATTTGGTTTAATAAACAAGGGAAGTTTTAAGTTTTGCAATAATGTGTTGCTGTTATAATTCTCGTTTATAAATAGCGTTAACGATTTGGCTATAAATAAATTATCAATATCTTTCACAATTGCTTTTGTGTAAGCTTTGTTCATGGTTATAGCAGCCGTTGTGGTATTGCATGTGTTATAGGGTATGCATAATAAATCAAAATAGCCCTGCAATTTACCATCTTCGCCAGGTGTGCCGTGTATGGTAATAAAAGCAGCATCAAATTTAACCGCACCAGTACTTAGTGGTAAACTAAAATTATTTCTATCAATTAAAACTTGGTTATATTTTTCATCAACATAATACCAATTTTGTGAATCAATAATAATTTTATAAACATTATACAAATTTTTATCCAGCTCACGTTCAATATTTTGTGCACTTTTAATAGATACTTCATATTCGCCACTATATCCCCCAGCAACTAAAGCAATGTTTTTCTTAATCATAACTTCAAATATAAAATTATTGTAATTTATTTAGCAAAAATTAAAACAATAATGTATGGTATGTTTTTTGTTTAAATTTTTCTCTAAAAACCTATTTACAGTAAATTGGCCAAGAATAATAAACATTTGAAATAAACTATTTTCTGATAGTTCTTAATAAAAAATCTAAAGTAATTTATGCAATTTTAAAATTAAAAAATAATTTATACTGTAATAGACAATTTTATTTAAAAAAATTAGACTACACGCAATTGTTTATTAAATTTGTGAAACTCCACAATCAAAAAAATAATGCCATAATTTATTTTAAATGGCAAATAATATAACTATGACAACAAATACATCCGCAACATTTGATTATAACACCTCGCGTGAGAAATTAATTGTGGCCGAATATGGCCGAAACGTACAAAATATGGTGCATTATATTTGCGCCTTACCTACCAAAGAAGAACGTAACAGATATGCCCAAGTGGTAATAGATATGATGGGCTTCTTAAATCCGCACTTGCGTGATGTTGCCGATTTTAAACATAAACTTTGGGACCACCTACACATTATTTCTGATTTTAAAATTGATGTTGATTCGCAATACCCACTACCCTCAAAAGAAGCTTTAAACTTTAAACCCAAAGCTTTAGCTTACCCGCAAAACCGCATTAAGTTTAAACATTATGGCCACACGGTAGAAATGATGATTAAACGAGCCAAAGAAATTACCGAAACCGAACGTAAAAACCACATGGTAAACTCGATTGGTAATTTTATGAAAATGGCTTATATAGCCTGGAATAAAGACCACGTCACCGACGAGCAAATACTATCGGATTTGCAAACTATGAGCAACGGCGAGTTAGATACCAGCAACATTATTTTTAACAAGATAGAAGTAAAACCACCTGTTATTAACAACCCACGCAACGCCAAAACAAATACCAAAGGCCGCACCAACAATTACAGCAAAAGCGGTGGTAGCGGTGGTGGTATCAACCAAAACAATCGTGGCGGCAAAAGCAATTACAGCAACGGCGGCAGCAAAAAAAGTTATTAAAACCCTAATTTTGTTAATTTAAATTAAACCAATTATTTAAAATATATTTTGAGCGTTTTAACACGCTGGGAGTTTATCTCATCCCCCTAACCCCCAAAGGGGGGAAGGTGCTACCCCCCCCTTTGGGGGTTAGGGAGAAAGGATGCCGCTCCCCTGCCTGCCGGCAGGCAGGCATTGTTAACGCTCTAAAACAGTATATAAAATACAAAAAATATGAGTGCATTTGAAATACGTGGGGGCAAACCACTTAAAGGCGAAATTATACCACAAGGTGCAAAAAACGAAGCCTTACAAATACTTTCTGCAGTTTTATTAACCAATAAAAAAGTTACCATCAGCAACATTCCCGATATTGTTGATGTAGTAAAACTAATAGAATTACTAGCCGATTTAGGTGTTGAAGTTAACCGGTTAAGTAAAGATACTTACGAATTTACGGCTGCAAATATTAATCTCGAATTTTTTACATCGCAAACTTTTAAAAATAAAGGCGGTGGTTTACGAGGTTCAATTATGATAGTTGGGCCACTCTTAGCTCGGTTTGGTAAAGCAGCAATACCTAAGCCTGGTGGCGATAAAATTGGCCGACGAAGATTAGATACTCACTTTTTAGGGTTGGAAAAATTGGGTGCAAAATTTAACTACAACCAAGAAACTGGCTTTTTTAATATAGATGCTACACAACTAAAAGGAACATTTATTTTGTTGGAAGAAGCATCCGTTACCGGAACGGCAAATATTGTAATGGCAGCTGTTTTAGCCAAAGGAATTACTACCATTTATAACGCTGCTTGCGAGCCTTATTTACAACAATTGTGTAAGATGCTAAACCGTATGGGTGCAAAAATCACGGGTATTGGCTCTAACTTACTGAATATTGAGGGTGTTGATGGTTTAGATGGTACCGAACATCGCCTGCTACCCGATATGATTGAAATTGGATCATTTATTGGTTTAGCCGCAATCACGGAGAGCGAAATTACCATTAAAAACGTATGCTTTAACGAGTTAGGTATTATACCAAACACGTTTAGGCGTTTAGGTATTGAGTTTGAGTTACGTAACGACGATATTTACATACCATCGCAAAAGCATTACGAAATAGATACATTTATTGATGGCTCGATACTTAACATTGCCGATGCCCCTTGGCCAGGGTTTACACCCGATTTACTTTCCATTGTTTTAGTAGTTGCTTCACAGGCAAAAGGTTCGGTTTTAATTCACCAAAAAATGTTTGAAAGTAGGTTGTTTTTTGTTGATAAACTGATTGATATGGGCGCACAAATTATACTTTGCGACCCTCACCGAGCTACCGTAATTGGCCTTGATAAAAAATACGCCCTTCGTGGAATAGAAATGACATCGCCTGACATTCGGGCTGGTGTATCGTTATTAATTGCTGCATTATCAGCACAAGGTCGCTCAATCATACATAATATTGAGCAAATAGAACGTGGTTACCAAGATATTGATACAAGGCTAATAGCCCTTGGTGCCGATATTAGGAGGATATAAATAAAAAACTCAATTGGTTATAAAATTAAATGTAAAATCAATTGAGTTTTTAATTCGATTGTGAATTGAAAAATTTTTATTAAGTTATTTCTGAATTTTTAAAATGCCTCCATCAGCAGCATCGGGATTGGTATCAAACCATTTTCCTTGTATTTTTAAAACTTTTTCTATTATATCTCGGGCAACTCCACTCCCACCTTTATAAGGCGATACATAATGACTAACTGCTTTAATTTCGTTCACAGCATCGGCAGGGCAAACTGCTAAACCAGCTTTTTCCATAGGTGGTAAATCAGGTATATCATCACCAACATAAACAACATTATTAGGTTGTAAATTATTAGTTTTTAAATAATTTTCTAAAATTGGTAACTTATGGTGAACACCTAAAAAAACATCGGCAATACCTAATCCGTTTAAACGTTTTAAAACCCCTTGCGATGTGCCACCACTAATTACACAAATTTTATATCCCTTTTTAACAGCCAATTGTAAGGCATAACCATCTTTAGTATTGAAATTTCTTAATTGTTCGCCAGCTTCGGTTACTAAAATGTTTCCATCGGTTAAAACACCATCAACATCAAAAATAAAAGTGGTAATTAGTTTAAGTTTTTCTAACATGGTAGAAAAAATTATTGGTTATCTCGCCATTCGTAAACCCAAGCCGATTGTATTTGTTCTAAATGGCCTTCGTTGCTCTCTTCTTTGGTGCCTTTAAAATTAGGTAGTTCTAAAATCCATTGCAACATATCGGTAAAACGTACCCTATAAATTTTAGATTCGTTGTAATCATCCCCAAATTTCTCGTACAAACCCATAGCAATGTCTTCGTGGTCGGCCCAGTCTATGGGTAATTCAAATTTATTATTGTTCATTTTTGTTTATTAATGCCCTAAAAATTGCGATTGATTGGGAATGGTTACTTCAATATCGCCATCAATTATAATACATTGGCAAGCCAATCTCGAATTTATTCTCGGACTTATTGCTCTATCAATAAAATCTTCTTCTTTATCTGATATTTCTTGTATGTGATTATCGCCTGCATTTATATACACGTGGCAAGTACTACAGCCACAAACTCCGCCGCAATTGTGCTGTAAATCAATACCATTATCAAGGCAAACATCTAAAACATTTTCGCCCACGGCAATTGGGAACGCTACTTGTGTTTTCCCTTTCTCTTCGAAATTGATGGTAATTTTATGTAAAATCATTGTTATGCAAATAAACGGTTTTTATTGCGCTATGGCAAAAGGTTTTGTTTTTTCCTGAAAAGCCAAGTTGAATTGTTGTTTCTAATTAAGTATTTAATAATGAGAGTTATATGCGAATTTTATGGCGTTAACGATGGTAGCGGCATCCTTTTTGGCTTTTTCGGCCAAAAAGATATAGCGAACAGCGTGTTAAAACGCCCAAAACTTTAATAAACCTATAAAAAACAAAAGATTTTAATAGAGATGAGGTTTATAGGTTTTTAATACATAAAAAAGCCGCTTCGAAATTAATGAAGCGGCTTATAATTAAAAATATATATTAGTATCGGTAAGCGTCTGATTTAAAAGGACCAGCAACTTTAACGCCAATATAATCGGCTTGGTGGTTATCTAACTCATCTAACTCAACTCCAATTTTCGCTAAATGTAAACGAGCAACTTTTTCATCTAAATATTTAGGCAAAACATAAACTTTATTTTCGTATTTGCCTGGGTTCATCCACAATTCTAATTGTGCTAAAGTTTGGTTGGTAAACGATGCCGACATTACAAATGAAGGGTGGCCTGTAGCGCAACCTAAGTTTACTAAACGGCCTTCGGCTAATATAATAATATCTTTACCATCAATAGTGTATTTATCAACCTGTGGTTTAATTTCAATTTTAGTATCGCCGTAGTTACCGTTTAACCAAGCCATATCAATTTCGTTATCAAAATGACCAATGTTACAAACAATCACTTTATCTTTCATGGCTTTAAAATGCTCGCCACGTACAATATCGCAATTACCAGTAGTTGTAACTACAATATCGGCTTCTAAAACTGCAGTAGCAAACTTTTTAACTTCGTAACCTTCCATAGCCGCTTGTAGTGCGCAAATAGGGTCAATTTCAGTAACAATTACACGAACGCCTTGCGAACTTAGCGACTCTGCTGAACCTTTACCAACATCACCATAGCCACAAACTACGGCAACTTTTCCAGCCATCATTACATCGGTTGCTCTACGTATAGCATCAACCAATGATTCTCTACAACCGTATTTATTATCAAATTTAGATTTTGTAACCGAATCGTTAACGTTGATTGCTGGCAAATGCAAAGTTCCGTTTTTCATACGATCATATAATCGGTGTACGCCAGTTGTTGTTTCTTCTGATAAGCCTTTAATTGCAGCAATTAACTCTGGATAACGGTCAAAAACCATATTGGTTAAATCGCCACCATCATCTAAAATCATATTTAATGGCTCGCGGTTTTCGCCAAAAAATAAAGTTTGCTCAATACACCAATCAAATTCTTCTTCGTTTAAGCCTTTCCATGCGTAAACCTGTATGCCTGCGGCAGCAATTGCAGCAGCGGCGTGGTCTTGGGTTGAAAAAATGTTGCATGAAGACCAGGTAACTTCGGCACCTAAAGCGGCTAAAGTTTCAATTAATACGGCGGTTTGTATGGTCATGTGTAAACAACCTGCAATTCGAGCTCCTTTTAGGGGTTGGCTAGCACCAAACTCTTCTCTAAGTGCCATTAAACCTGGCATTTCTGCTTCGGCTAAACCAATTTCTTTTCTTCCCCACTCGGCTAGGGAAATGTCTTTTACTTTGTAAGGGATAAATTTTGTCTCTACTGATGACATAGCTTTTTTGTTTTTAGTGCCTTATTAGGCGTGTTTAAAAATAATATCTTAAAAAATTAATTGATATACAATCGTTTAATTTTCAGAACTGCAAAGTTGCGCAAATGTTTTAGCAATTTCAAATTGATGGAATGATTTTGACAACAATTTTATAAATTGAGTTTTTAAGTTTGGTACGATTTTAGGTATAAGAATTTAACTATTGATTTAAAAATCAATAATTTTTAATCGAACGTGGATACCTATTAAAATTTAATTATGAGTTTTATATTATCACCAGTTGACACCGTAGATACAATAGGTAAAGCAGATTTTACAGAAAATTACTTAAAAGCTGGCAAACCATTAATTATAAAAAAATTGGCAAACAATTGGCCTGCCTACCAAAAATGGAATCCCGATTATTTAAAAGAAATTGTAGGCAATCCAATTGTACCTTTGTACAATAATGCAAAGGCCGATCCATCAAAACCTATAAACTCGGCTGCTGCAAATATGCCTTTTTCCGATTATATTGATTTGTTGCAAAGCCAACCTACGGAGCTGCGAATGTTTTTTTTTAATATTTTTAAACACGCACCACAATTATTAAACGATATTATTGTACCTAAAAATTTAATGGGTGGTTTTATAGAAAGCATGCCAGCTATGTTTTTTGGTGGGTCTAATTCGGTTACTTTTTTACATTACGATATTGATTTACCGCATATTTTCCATACCCATTTTTGTGGCCGAAAGCATATCATATTATTTGAAAATAAATGGAAACGGAGATTATATTGCATACCAAATGCTACTTATGCTTTAGAAGATTATGATGTAGCAAACCCCGATTTTGAAAAATATCCAGCTTTAAAAGGTATTGAAGGATACGAATTATTTTTAGAGCATGGCGATACCTTGTTTATGCCCAGTGGCTATTGGCATTGGATGAAATATTTAACGGGCTCGTTTTCGTTAAGTTTAAGAGCATGGGATGCATCAATATCTCGTAAAATACACAGCTTGTATAACTTAGCCATTAAAGGCGGCTTAGATAGCGTTTTAAAATTGGCCTTTAAAGCCAATTACGCAAACTTTAGAGAAAAACTGGCTATAAAATGGGCCGAGGATACTTTACGTAAAAACCAACCTTAAATAAAAATTATTTGGGCAAATGGGCAATCGCAAAAGCCAACTGTTGTTCTTGATTTAAGTTTGTATTATCTAAAATTACAGCATTATAAGCCCTAACCAAAGGACTAACTTTACGGGTCGTATCTTGATAATCGCGGTGGGCAAGGTTATCAAAAACGGTTTCTAAACTTACATTTTCGCCTTTTGCCATTAACTCTTTATGCCGTCTTTCGGCTCTAATTTTAGGGTCGGCCGTCATAAAAAGTTTTAAATATGCATCAGGAAAAACCGTGGTACCAATATCTCGGCCATCCATAACAATATGTTTTTGTTTGCCCATTTTTTGCTGCTGTTTAACCATTGCTTCCCGCACTTCGGCAATTGCTGCAATTTCACTTACATAAGTCGAAACTGGCATTTGTCTAATTTCTTGGGATACCTCCTCACCATTTAACAATACATGCGATTCATAATCACGTGAATGAAAATCAATTTCAATATTTTGTAAAGAATTAATTATTTCTGTATGATTGTTTAAGTTAGTTCCTGATCTTAAGAAATATAACGTAACAGCCCTATACATTGCCCCACTATCTATATATATATAGTTCAACTTTTTAGCTAATGCTTTTGCCAAGGTACTTTTACCGCATGACGAATAGCCATCAATGGCTATAACTATAGTTTTACTCATAATCCTGTAAAAATACGATTTTGGAAGTATACAATAATTAAATTTTTTAAAACAATGCCATTATAATAGATGTATATAACATGAAGGTTCACAAAAAAGCTTTAAAAATATTAAATCAAATTTTAAAAAGCTCAATTTAAGAAACTTATAATTAAATAAAAAAATAAGTATTTAACTATTTGCATTTAATATAAAGAGTTCTATCTTTGCACAACCAAAAAAATAAAGGTTTTCTTTATAATTCTGGTAACCGAATCCGTAGCTCAGCTGGTAGAGCATTACACTTTTAATGTAGTGGTCCTGGGTTCGAATCCCAGCGGGTTCACATATTGGGACAACTCAGAATTTGTGATAGTTGTCCCTTTTTTTATGTATAATTTTGTGTTTATTAGTTTTAAAGGTTAAATTTTCACTGTTTTCCTTTTATTAATTTTAAAATTAGCTTCTTTCTTGAATATAATTTTTTCCATTTTGAGCGTAGTGAAAAATCCAATTTTCAGGTATTTGAGACTCTTCGATGCGCTTAGATTGACTGGTTTAAATTAAAGCTCACGAATTATTTGAAATTTAACAGATTTTAGAAATCCTATTAGTCATCTAATCCTATAAATCATAATTCAGACTAAAAGAGAAATCTAGAAAAAAAACCCCCGCCATTATCTACTCTACAGGTGTGCTTTTAGTATCTCCCTTTCGGGGAAACAAAGAAAAGAAAATCGTATTTCATACTACGAGTGGCCTGTAAATAGGAGCGTAACGAAGAGTATTATTTGGGGATTTTATAGACTCTTCGTTGCGCTCGAAGTACAGGAGCTATCGCTGTGAAATTTTAAGGCCCATAAATAATTAAAATATTCACATATTTCAGAAATCCTATTAAACATTTAATCTTTTAAATCATAGTTCAAACTAAAAGAGAAATCAAGGCGGAAACAATAGTCAAAAAATTATTCAGCTTTTAAAATGTTTCTAACTTCATGTTAATTATTTAATCCTATAACTCGTAGATCAGGCTAAAGGGAGTTTCAGAGTAAATACAATAGATTAAAGATAATTCTGATTTTCAATAATTTTAAAAGATGTTTTTTTAAGAATATAAAACGAAAACATTAAAGCAAATGCAATTAGCAATAAAATATGGCTGTCTATTGGATCATCAATTTCGCAACCAGCCACTCCAGCACAATTATCAAGTGTTACCTTACGCTTACGTCTCATAGAACTGAAAGTATTGGTGTTTGAATAGCTATGCACAACTTCAGGTTGTTGACCATAATTAACCATAGATTGCCCAAATAATGGTTCATTATCTATATCGTTATTTTTACTATTTGGTGTTGAAAATTTTTGGGCAAAAACATCAGTGCTAAGGGTTAAAAAGCACATTAATACTAAAATAAAAACTGTTTGCACCCTGGGTAAAAATTTATACATTTATTTAAAATACTATGGGTATAATTTTTGTTTAAATAAATTATTATATTCTAAAAAGATTAATACCTTAATAATTGGGTATTAATTTATTTGTTTTAAACAGTCGCAAAATACCATAAAAAAAATAATGTAACAAATATATTACTTAATAATTTTAAAAAAATATTATATTAGTAAACATTGCTTTCCGATAAAAATCAAACGGCACAGTAATACTGTCCCGTTTTTGTACTTTTATCTCATCCTGAAATCGTTCACACAAAAATTGTAAAAAATGGACAAAATATAAATTAGACAAGAGAAAAAAGAGGCTATCATAGCCGACTGTTTATTAGAAAAAAGCACCTATCGGGCTTTAAGAGAGAAACACGGAATTGACTTTAGAATAATACATTCGTGGGTTGTAAAATTAAGAGGCAAGCCCGAAGCAAGTATGAAAACAAAAACAAAACCTTTGGCGTTAACCAAAGTTGGAGTACCTTGAGAGGTAATTCAGTTTCGAGAAGAAATACGCATAGAAAAGATACATACCAACCTGTTAAATGCGATGAAACATTTATCGGAGAAAAGCTTAACCCAAATTGCTTACAAACCAGGCCTAACTATCTTGGAAGCAAGCATTTTTATTTTTTTTAATGCTGGTTTGTGTACTACAGATTTCACAGA
This sequence comes from Sphingobacteriales bacterium, assembly GCA_043763845.1. Lineage (GTDB taxonomy): Bacteria > Bacteroidota > Bacteroidia > Sphingobacteriales > Sphingobacteriaceae > Pseudopedobacter. Next base: position 251 of record JAYULE010000019.1, on the reverse strand, counting down.
TTCTAATTTTTTGAAAGGTTTATTTTTAATGTTTAAGGCGGTTTGAATTTCCTTTAATTTTTCAGTAGGCTCTGAGCATTTTCTGATGCTTATTTCCACCCCTGCTTTATTAAACCCTGTAGTAGTGATTACCTTTTGGGTATTCCCTATTTTTACTATTTCTTGCCAATTGTGATGTATTCCCTTAGCTTTTAGGGTGCATCTTATGGTATTTACTAGCCAATAAGCCAACAAACCCAAATGAAGATGAG
>JAYULE010000018.1:0-5139 GCA_043763845.1 Sphingobacteriales bacterium | reverse complement strand
GCATTATTCTATGAAATCCGTTGCTGTAAGTTTGCACAATTTCCATAGGTTCTACTTTAGCAATTAGAGCTTTTTTCGATATTTTATCTTCCCCTTCATCACCATCGCCTTCTAAGTGGCCAGCGTCGGTAATGTTGCGTATATACCTTACTTTGTAGCCCAAAACTTGTAAGTAGCGGTATATTAAATCGAATGCTAAAAATGTACGACAGTTGCCTAGATGCACATCGCTGTAAACAGTTGGCCCACAAACATACATGCCCACAAAAGGCGAGTTTATGGCTTTAAATAACTCTTTTTTTCGGCTTATGGTGTTGTATATAAATAGATTTTGTTGCATTTACTGGAATTAATCGGTTTTTTTACTGAGGGTTAAATTGCACCTTACGGGATAATGATCCGAGTAATTTTTTTTAATAATTTTGTATCCGTTAAAGTTAAATTGGTTTGATGCTAAAATATAATCTATTTGAAAATTTGGGAAATCGCCGTTGTAAGTAACTGCTAAACCGTTACCTTTTTGTGCAAAACCATTTTTTATTCCCTCAGTCATTTGTGCTAACGTGTAACTACAAGGTGTATCATTAAAATCGCCCATTATAATGTATGGTATTTTACAATTTGCAATATGATTTTTTATTTCAACAACCTGTTTACTGCGTTTTAAAAATGCTATTTTTAAGCGTTTAATAATCCGTTTAGTCGATAAAACATCACTTTTTGTATCTAAATCTTTTTGCACCTCGTCTATAAACTCATAATCTTCGGGCTGAAACTTTATAGATGCCAAATGTACAGCATAAACCCTAAATAGGCTGCTATCTTTTTTTACATCAACCCATTCGCAACGGTTACCACTTTGGGCATCTTCAAAAATTATGGTTCCTTTATTTACAATTGGAAATTTACTGAAAATACCTATACCGTACGATTCGTATCCATTATTTTGTAACGGATTAAATGAATAATACTTAGTTTTTAAAATACTTAAAATAGAATCTTTGGTATCAAAAACACCTTTGGTACGTGAATAGTATTCTTGAATAGCTAAAATATCGGGCTGTTGATTTTTAATTAAATTTAACACTTGAGATTTTACAATTTTTCGATCTATATTTTTACGACTTTGAAAACCGCCAACATTATAAGTCATTAATTTTATTGTATTACTATCGGTTTTAAACCCATTCTTATCTTCCAATCTAAAACTAATGGTACGGGTTAAAGGAGCGTATCCAATTAAAATAGCAATTAAAGAAATTAAAAAATACCAACGCTTTCTAAAAAGCCAAACAAAACCGAAAATTAAGTTTGCCCCTAATACAAAAGGGTAAGCTAATCCAAAATAAGAAATATACCAAAAAAAAGCAGGGTTTATTACCGTTGCGCTATAACATAAAAAAAGTACAATTACTGCAAAAGTGTTTAGCGTTAAAAGTAGTCGGGTAAAGTGGCTATTTTTAGTTTTCTTCATTTGCTTTGCTTGCACTAAAAAGTATCTCTTTTTCTTGGTTTGATAATTTATCGTAACCTGTTTGCGAAATTTTATCTAAAATAGCATCAATTTCTAATTGGTTAGGATTATTATGATTTTTACTTGCGTGATTTTGGTTGTTTACAACCACTTTTAACCGTGGTTTTGGTTTAAAAAATGTTTCGAAGGGTTTGCTCCAATCGTTGCCATTTTGCAAAGATTTTATAAAACAGAAGCCAAAAATTGCACCACCTAAATGAGCTATATGGCCACCTGCATTTGGGCCTACAATACTTATAAAATCAAATACAGCATAAAATAAAGCTATCCATTTAAGTTTTACTGGCCCTAAAAAAAGTAACGATATAGTATAATTAGGGACCAATGTGGCCGTGGCAACTACAATTGCCATTACCGATGCCGATGCACCAACCGCTTTAGATGTAAGTGTAAAATCTGCGAAAGCTGGAAACAAATTATAGCTTAAAATATATAAAATACCACCTGCCAAACCACCCGATATATATAAAAAAGTAAGTTTTTTACCGTTTAAATATTCTTGAAAAATAGTACCTAACCAATACAGCCACAGCATATTAAAAAGCAGATGAAAAAAACCATCATGCATAAACATATAGGTAAAAATGCTCCAAGGTTGTTTTAACAAGGTAGGTAAATGTGCAGGTACAGCAAGCTGGCTATTAATTAAATTAGAAAATGTACTTTGTTTAACAAATAAAAATTGTAATACGTAGGCCACACTTAAAACCAAAAAAACGATAACGTTTATAGCTATAAACACGTTTACCCTGCTGCCCGAGTAGAATGCTTTTTGTTTTAATTGGTTATATAAATTCATAATTGCAAATTTACAAATGATTTGTTAGAAATAATTATCGGGACGTTTAATTTTCCAAATTTTTAGCAATATAAAACCAATTAACATACCACCTAGGTGGGCAAAGTGTGCAACATTATCGCCAGGGTTGTTTGCAAAACCATTATAAAGTTCGAAAACGCCGTACAGCATTACAAAATATTTTGCCTTTATTGGGAAGAAAAAGTAAACGTAAATCATAACATTTGGAAACAATAAGCCAAAGGCCAACAATATGCCAAAAACCGCACCCGATGCCCCAATAGTTGGAGTATTTAAATCGGCATTATACAATTGTTTTGCATACGCAATTGAGTTATTTTTAATTTCGATGCTTTGTGGGTTTGCCTCCCAGGTTAATAACAATTTTTCAAATTCGGGTTGGTAACGTTCGGTCACATTATCGTTAATATAATCTCTAAAATGCGAAACCGAAGGCGAACTTGTATAGGTTTCTAGCTTACTGGCGGTGTTGTTTAGTTCTACCGTTCTAACTCCTAAATGAAAAATTGCAGCACCAATACCAGTAAGTATGTAATAATTTAAAAACCTTTTGCTGCCCCAAAGGTTTTCTAGCGCTGCACCAAACATCCATAATGCCAGCATGTTACCAAAAATATGGCTTATGTCGCCATGCATAAACAGATGGGTAATTAGTTGCCAAATTTTAAAATTAGGGGAGTTAAAACTGTATAGTGCCAAGTGCTGGCTTATATCTATACCTAAACTATTGCCAAACACATAAGTTGCTAAAAATAAAATACCATTTATTATTAGCAAGTTTTTTACAACCGGCGGAAAAATTGAGTTTGATAAAGGACTAAAATTGTTCATGGTAAGATTATTATTTGCCAAATTTTTCGGCCAGCTCGTTTAACGTAAAAGTAACAACAATTTGCTTACCATTTATGGCTGTATTGGGCATATTACAAGCAAAAAGCTGGTCAATCATATTATTCATTTCTTGGTTACTTAGTTTGTTTCCTGCTTTTATGGCTGCATTTTTTGCTAAAGTACGAGCCAAGTTATCACGTTTACTAAGTTTTAATTGGCTTACATTGTTTTTAAAATCTTCTAAAAGTTGCTCTAAAATAGTTTCTAAATTATTGTGTTCGGCAATATCGGCGGGTACGCCTTCAATAATTAGGGTGTTTTTGCCAAAGTTACGTATTTGAAACCCTAGCGATAAAAAATCGGGTAGCAAATCGGTTAGTAAAGCAAAATCGGCAGCATTTAAGGTTAGCGTTTGCGGAAAAAGCGATTGCTGGCTTAAGCCTTTATGGTTTTCTAACTGAGCTAAAAAACGTTCGTACAAAATACGTTCGTGTGCCGCTTGTTGGTCTATCAACATAAAGCCCGATTTTATTTGTGAAACCATATAGCGGTTATGCAACTGAAATACTTGCCTATCGGTTACAGCATCCGCCAAAGCGGGATTATCGAAGTTATTTGTTAAAGGTGGTTGTAAAATAAAATTTCCTTGTAAATTAACTTCCTCGTTATTAATTTTATATAGTGTTTCCCAATTGGTTGGGATGCCTTTTTGAGTGCCAAAATTTCTAAGAAAAGGGATTTCTTTTTCTGATTTTTTATCGGAATTAAATGGATTAAAGTTGGTATTAACCTGTATAGTAGGAGGAATAATTTCGGTTACAGGTTGGCGGCTTAGCATTCTATCAAATGCGGCATCTTGCTCAAAATTTAACGATGGTGTAATGTTATATAACCCTAACGAGCGTTTTACGGCTGCCCGTATTACGGCATAAATTGTTTTATCGTCTTGGTATTTAATTTCGGTTTTTGTGGGGTGTACGTTAATATCAATTTTGGCAGGGTCAATCTCTATAAATAAAACATAAAGCGGAAAAGTATCGGGTGGTAATAAACCTTGGTAAGCCATTAAAACGGCGTGGTTTAGGTAGCCATCTTTAATAAAGCGGTTGTTTACAAAAAAAAACTGGTCGCCACGAGTACGTTTGGCAAAATTAGGTTTACCAATAAAACCGTTGACTTTAATAACGTTTGTTTCTTCAACCATGGGCACTAATTTTTCGTTATAATTATTGCCTAAAAGGTGTAAAATACGTTGTTTTAATTGGGTTGCCGGTAAATGGAAAACCTCTTGCCCATCGTGGTGTAAGGTAAAATGTATGCTGGGATGAGCTAGTGCAACACGAGTAAATTCATCAATAATATGACGCATTTCTACTGGGTTGCTTTTTAAAAAATTACGCCTTGCGGGAATGTTGTAGAACAAGTTTTTTACAGTAATGCTTGTACCGGCTGGGCAAGTACAAGGTTGCTGGCTTAGCACTACCGATGCTTCTACAATTAACTGAGTACCCAATTCATCATCAAACTTGCGGGTTTTAATTTCCATTTGCGCAATGGCAGCAATTGAGGCCATTGCCTCGCCCCTAAAACCCATTGTGCGAATGGTAAACAAATCTTCGGCTTTTTGAATTTTTGATGTTGCGTGGCGTTCTAAACTCATACGGGCATCGGTTGGGCTCATACCAAAACCATTATCAATAACCTGTATAAGGGCTTTACCAGCTTCTTTTATAATGAGCTGTATTTTATCGGCACCGGCATCAATTGCGTTTTCTACCAGTTCTTTAACTGCCGATGCTGGCCTTTGTACTACCTCGCCAGCTGCAATTTGATTGGCAACAGCATCGGGCAAAAGTTTAATTATATCTGGCAAAATAAATTGTGATTAATAATGAATTAAATATTAGATACTAATTGGCAAATTTAATTTATATAAATTGATATTTGTGGAATA
>JAYULE010000017.1:0-5160 GCA_043763845.1 Sphingobacteriales bacterium | reverse complement strand
GCTACTTATACCATACCCATTGCCGTACCGCCAGGCATAAATGGTGTAGTACCACAAATAGCCCTAAGTTATAACAGCCAAGGTGGCAATGGTTTGGCGGGATGGGGCTGGAATGTTTCGGGCTTATCATCTATTAGCCGTATTGCAGCTACACAATTTCACGATGGTTTCGTAGGGGGTATAAACTTTGATGCCAACGACCGCTTTGCTTTAGATGGGCAACGCCTTATAGCAAAAACAGGAAGCGTATATGGTGCAGATGGCACCGAGTACCAAACCGAAAACTTTTCGAACGTAAAAATAATATCCAAAGGTACAAGTACCTACGGACCAGCCTTTTTTGAAGTGTATTACCCTGATGGCTCTATTGCTTTTTATGGCATTACTACCGAATCTCGCACCCCTACGGATTATGCCATTACCTATACCGAAAACCCTCTAAACTTAAGGGTAAGCTATGCCTATAATAACGAAAATAATACCCTTGCTATAGCCAAAGTAAGCTATGGTAGCAAAGGTACAGCAATAGCCATAAACCATATAAATTTTCTGTACAAAGCTCGCCAGCGAAACGAGCAAGCTTTTGTTGGTGGTGTAGGTTTTAATAGAAGCAAAATATTGAGCGAAATTAATGTAATAGGTAATGGTACGGCATACCGAAATTATGTTTTAACGCATGATGCTGTTAGTGTTTTAAAATACGATAGATTGATTAATGTGCAAGAGTTAAGTGGGGATAGAAGTAAGGCTTTTGAGCCAATTGTTTTTAACTATGGCTCAAGTGTAACTGGTTTCAACAAATCTTTTAAAGATTTAAGTGTTAGTAATATATATCAAGGAAACACCAAAATGGTAAGTGGTGATTTTACTGGTGATGGAAAACTTGATTTTATAATTTGTGATAAATTAGAAAACGAAAATAACTTTAGAGGCGCACACATGTACTCAGAGGTTAACCAAACTGCCAGTAATTTGCAATATGTACATAATTTAAATACTGGAAGTTTTAAAGACATACTACCTGTTACCTTTTTAACTCAGAATAGCACAATTAGAGAAGGGCAAGGTTTTGCAATAGTCAAAGAAATTAACCCTACTACCGTTAATTTTGAAATTAAGCGAAATAGCGAAGAGTATTTGAATTATAGCAACTATAGTGTTAATGAATATAGTAAATCATTACAAAACTTACCAAATACTTTTATTACTATTAATGGTGTAAAAGTTGATCCTGAAATTGAGAAAGAATATTTTGGTGGTGATTTTAATGGAGATGGTATTACAGATGCTATGGCTATTATTAAACCTTATAAAAAAGCTTTTTCACAAGCGAGTGCATTAGATAGGGCGATAATAAATGCATTCAGATCATTTGTATATTTTGTTGATTTAGATAGGCGGTTTACCAACGTACCTGTAAATACTTCTATTGGCATTTTGCCAAGAAAAGTTAATGAACCAGATTATGTAAATACAGGGGATTTTAATGGCGATGGTAAAACAGACATTCTTTTACTTAAAGAAAATTGGGCATATGTTTATACATTAGGAGTTAACAATCAATTACAATTATTATGGTCTATTAATAACGCAAATATTAAAATGGAATTTCCCCCCTTAATAGGCGATTATAATGGCGATGGAAAAACAGATATTCTTTATCCAACTGGGACTACTTCTAATCAAAGTGCACCCTGGTTTTACTTGTTTACAAGTACAGGCGAAGGATTTTCAACATCTGAGGGGAGATTTGCATTTACATTTAACAGAAGTGATACTTATGAAGGTCGAACTAGTAATAGAGAATTACTACCTACCGATATTAATGGAGATGGTAAAACAGATATGGTTAGATATCAAACAACTCATTATGATAATAATGGTTATAATCCACACCCTAACCGTATTTCGACTAGAATTCACATTCTCGTTTATCATAATTTAGGGATAAAAACTGGCGAAAATATACCAACTTTTGAATTGCAAGAGTTAGAACAAATGTATGTTTCATCAATACCAAACCCAGTTCCTATTTTTTTAAGTTCAGATAAACCAAATACAGATCTTCAATTTGGTTTGATTAGTGATAGAACAATTCGAATGTTTGAATTTTCAAAAGATTTAAGAAAAGATGTACAATTAAAGTCTATTTCACAAGATGGTATAAACCACAGTATTGAATATGATGATTTAATACCTTTACCTTATTATCATGCACCTAATTTAATTAGCTACGAAGGGGGCAATAAGCAGATATTCCCAAATGTTGATATTAAAAAAGCTAAAGGTTTTAAAGTGGTAATAAACCTAAAACGTACCTTTAACGACGCAACTATAGAGCAAACATTTGGCTATCGTGGCGCAGTAAGCAACACCCAAGGTTTAGGTTTTTTAGGTTTTACCGAAACTATTAGGAGTAATTGGGATAATACGGGTGGATATTTTAGAAAATATACAATTTCTATAACCGACCCTAAATTGCGTGGTGCAACTATAAAATCTTTTATAAGCAATAAAGTTGCTATTGCAGATGAGATAAAAAATACCGCTGCTATACTACCTAATATTATTTTAGCGAATGTTATAAACTCTTCCCAAACCAGTACCGCCACACAGTCCATCACCTTAAGCCCTGGCTTTTTGGCAAATGGGGCAAATGGAGTTTTTGTTGCGCAAATTACCAATCCAGCGACAGGTGTAAACGATGGGGCAACATCTACAAGCGACTATATTAGTCGTACCGATTATACTTATGAAACCCAATTATTAGCCAATAAAGTTTTTAAAAATACGCTAACATCTGTAGCCACCAAAAATCAGTTAGATGGCACTAATACAACCTTAGCATATACGTATGATGCATTTAATAATATAAGCCAAGAGTTTAGCAACTTTAGTGGGCAAGGTACTAAAACAGTTACAGCCACTTACGAAAATATTATAACAACTCCTTATGTAATTGGCAGACCACTTACCAAAAAAATTACACTTAACAACAGTGGCGATGTTTACAGCACACAAGAAGAATTTATTTATACGGGCTTTTTACCCACTACAATTAAAAAGAAAGGGCACAATACCCCATTTATTACTGATGAAATTGTTTACGATGCCTTTGGCAATATAACCAATAAAACTACCCGAACAGCCAGCGGTGCCGCCCGTACTGTTTCTATGCAATACGACCCTAGTGGCAGATTTTTAAAACAACAAACAGATGTAGAGGGCTTAATTACTAAGTACGACGAGTATGATTTATCTAACGGGAATTTAAAAATACAAACCAACCCTTATGGGCAAAGTAGTGTTAGTGATTATGATGTTTGGGGGAGGCTTAAAAAATCAATAGACGCTTTAGGTGTTTCTTCTACAAGAGAGTATACAAAATCGGGAAGCAATATTAATAAGAAAGAAAAAGATGATACAGGTCTCGAAAAATCAACCACTATTAATCCCCTAGGTCAAGTGGTGGAAGTACTTACAAAAGATGTTTTTAGTTGGTGGCCTGATAAAAAATATGAATTTGACGTATTAGATAGACCTATAAAAAATAGCGAATCTGCATTTTTTGGAGCTGTCCCACAATGGAACGAAACAGAATACGATGAATTCAGCCGACCAAAAACTATTATAGCCTTTACAGGTAAAACCACCACTATAACCTACGATAAACTCACAACTACAATAAATGATGGACAAAAGTCTACAACTACCACCAAAAACGCCTTAGGTAATGTACTTGAAACCACCGACCCAGGAGGTACCATAAAAAACACCTATTACGCCAATGGCAATTTAAAAACTGCCGATTACGCTGGCAGCGTACAAAGTATAGAATACGATGGGTGGGGGCGCAAAACAAAACTTACCGACCCATCGGCAGGGGTATATACTAATACCTATACCGATTTTGGCGAAACCAAAACAGAAACCACACCAAAAGGTACAACCACCTATAATTACGATGCAACGGGTAAATTAACCGGAAAAACAATTATTAGCTCAAACACCAACATGAGTTATATTTATAGCTATAACCCAGTTACCAAATTATTAAGCACAATTAGTTTAACAACAGCTGGCAATAACACCCTGTACACTTACACTTACGATAGTAATTTTAGACTGCAATCTACGGTAGAAAGTAACCCCTACGCCACATTTACCAAAGCATTTAGCTACGATATATATGGCAGGCTAAATACCGAAACCTCTACCGCACTTAACAAAGCCAATAATAAAACCGCTAGCAAAACCGTAAAAAACAATTATGCCAACGGGCAATTGCTAAACATTACCGATAATACCACAGGCATAAAAATATGGGAAGTAACTACCGTAAACGCCCGTGGGCAGGTAACCACCGCCGCCCTAGGCACCGCCATTACCCAAACCAACCTTTATGACCAATACGGCCTACCCCAAGAAGTAAAAACCAACCGCATAGGCACAAACCCAGCCGAGTTGCTAAAACTAACCTACGATTTTAACCCCCTTACAGGCAACCTAAAAAGCCGTAGCAACAGCGTATTTAACTATAACGAAGCGTTTACTTACGATAATTTAGACAGGCTACTAAAAACCACCACCACCGTAAACGGAGTGCAAAGCAGCCAAAGCCAAACCTACGACGACCAAGGGCGCACCACCAGCCAAAGCGATTTGGGCACTTTTACCTACAACGGATACCGCCAAACAGGGCTAAAAGACTTAAAACCCACCGCAGCCAGCTATTACCAAGGTCGCCCTACACAGCAAATCACGTACAACGCTTTTAAAAGCCCTATACAAATATACGAGCAAGGGAAAGATCGCATAAGCTTTTTATACAATGCTGGGCAAGATAGAAGCACCATGTTTTATGGAGGCGAACAAACCGACCCTACCCAACGCCGTTATGCCCGCCATTACAGCGAAGATGGCAGTATGGAAATTGATATGGATAAAGTATCCGAAATAACCACTTTTACTTTTTACCTTGGTGGCGATGCCTACACCGCCCCTGCAATATGCAAAGCAGGTTACCATAAACCCAGTGGTGCAACTTGGGAAACGCTTTACTACCTACACCGCGATTACCAAGGAACAATTTTACAAATAACCAACGCCACAGGACAAATACAAGAAAACCGCCTATTTGATGCTTGGGGAAATATTGTA
>JAYULE010000016.1:0-20122 GCA_043763845.1 Sphingobacteriales bacterium | reverse complement strand
TTAGGCAACTAAAAAATATTGCAGAGCAAATTGCAGTTTTAGAGAAAGATAGGCACATTACTGGCAATACTTTAACAAACTACATTCCACACGATAACCCGGGAAATTTGCCAATGCGCCTTAACCAAAACCAAGGGAAAGATGATTTTAGCGAACGAGATATATTGTACAAAGTACTGTTTGATATGAAAAAAGATATGAGCGATTTAAAGCATTTGGTAGCTGATATTATAAAATCGGGAAATAATATGTCAGATTTTGCGAGTCAACATCCCCAAATTGTAAACTCTCTTTATCGCGATATTGCTATTACTAACGACCACGCCATTACCATACAACCGCCGCAAACACAGCAACACCAAGCCCCACATACTGATTATAGCATTGCCCAAGAAAGCGAAGTGCAAGAAATAGAAGAATCGCTATCACTAATTGATAAAGAAACCGATATGATTAAAAAAGCCCTTAAAAAACATAAAGGCAAACGTAAATCGGCATCCGAAGAGTTAGGCATATCTGAACGAACTTTATACCGTAAAATCAAAGAACTAAATTTAGATTAATATGGAAATTCAAAATTTAAAATTCAAAATTCAAAACCTGAGTTTCGGTACATACTATTTATTGCTAACCTTGCTATTTACCAGTTGCTACTCATTTACCGGCGGCTCAATAACTCCGGGTATGAAAACAGTTTCGGTACCCCTTTTCGAAAACAATGCACCATTAGTAGTACCCACTTTAAGTCAAGCATTTACCGAAACGCTAAAAGATAGAATACGTACCCAATCGCCCTTAAGTTTTGTACGTACCGATGGGCAAGCTAGTTTTAACGGCCGAATAACCGGTTACGATATTAGGCCAGTTGCAATACAAGGCAATGATAGTGGCTTGGCTGGCCAAACCCGATTAACCATAACCGTACAAGTAAAGTACGTTAATGCAATTAAACCCGACGAAAATTTCGATCAAAGTTTTAGCCGTTTTCAGGATTTTAAAGGTAGTTTAGCTTCTCAGGAACAGGCACTTATTAAAAATATTAACCTTCAACTATCAGAAGATATATATAACCGAGCTTTTGCCAATTGGTAAGGTTTGCCTATATTCACAGCAAAAAATAAAAAAGTGCAGATAGATTTAACCCAATATTCGGCTACCCAGTTTTCTAATTACCTGTCTGATGTTGCATCAATAGGTAACCATGATATAGAAAACCTGGAAAACTTGCTAAGCCAATATCCTTACTGCCAAATTATACATACCCTTTTAGCAAAAGCGGCTTTGGGCTCATCAAATTTTGATGAAAAACTAGAAAAAGCCGCCATTTACGCTACTTCTCGAGAAGCACTTTACGCATTTATAACTTCGAGCCACGAGCCTTGGGCGACGGGCGACGGGCTTTCCAGCGATAGGCTTCGGGCTTTGGGCAGCGAGCTTTTGGGCGACGGGCAACGGGCAACGGGCTTTGAGTCTCGGGCAACGGGCAGCGAGCCAACTGATAGTATAGATGAAAATCCTTTGGCTTTCGCCGATGAAAATGTTATAGAAACGGAAGCAATTAATTTGGAATCCGAAGTAGAAAATATAGTTGAGGAGATAACAGAAGAAAATCCTGTGGCTTTCGCAGATGAAAATCCTGCCAAACAAGAGAAAAATAATTTTAAGACAGAAGCTGAAGTAGAAAATATAGTTGAGGAGATAACGGAAGAAAATCCTATTGTTTTCGCAGATGAAAATCTTGCCAAACAAGAGGAAAATAATTTTAAGACAGAAGCTGAAGTAGAAAATATACTTGAGGAAGTAAAAGAAGATAATCCTTTGCCTTTCGCCGCTGATAATCTTACCGAAACGGGAACAATTAATTTGGAGCCCGAAACAGAAATAATAGTTGAAACGGAAGCCGAAAGCCCGAAGCTCGAGGCTGAAGTAAATAATCCAATTGATACAGAAGCCCGCAGCCCACAGCCCGAAGCCGAAATAGAAAATATAGTTGAACCAGAAACCCCGAAGCCCGAAGCTCTATTTCCGCAAATTGAAACCTACGACCATCACGATAGTGTTTTGATAAAAGAAATTGAAGAAGAAGCAATTTCGGCAATAAATAATTATTCGTTTACCACGCCAGAAAGCCCGAAGCCCGAAGCCCACAGCCCGAAGCAAGAAGAAACAGAAAGCCCGAAGCTCGAAGCCCAAAACCTAAAGCAAGAGGAAGCCCAAACCCCGCAGCAACAAGCCGAGCCCATTGCCCTTTACAACGATGAGAAACTGCCTTTTACTTTTTTGTGGTGGCTAAATAAAACCCGTAAAGAACATTATGAAAATAATCAGCCATACTCCAATATACAGCCCATTGCCCAAAATTTAAAGCCCGAAGCTGGTAGTCAATTACTAAACCACCAAATCGCGGAAAATATATTACATTTAGGGGCATTAGATAAGTATAAAGATGATAAGCAAACTATTGTGCCTATTACTAAACAAGATAAAATAATTAAAAAATTTATTACTGAAGAGCCACAAATAAAACCTTTACCTGCCAATAAAATAGATACCGAAAATAAAGCCAAAGCAAGTTCGGCCGATGCTGGGGAATTGGTATCGGAGACTTTAGCTAAAATTTATGTAGAGCAAATGCTGTTTGCAAAAGCCTTAGAAACCTACAAAAAATTAAGTTTGAAATATCCCGAAAAAAGCACTTACTTTGCAAGCCAAATAAAATACTTAGAACTTAAAGTTAATTAACACCTTAAAAATAAAATGACTACTTTTTTAATCATCCTTACCGTATTTGTATGTATAGTGCTTATACTTATTATTTTAATTCAAAACCCTAAAGGTGGTGGTTTATCATCGGGTTTTTCGGCCTCAAATAATATTATGGGCGTACAACGTACCGGCGATATTTTAGAAAAAGGAAGTTGGATTTTAGCTATCACAATTATGGTTTTAGCTGTTTTAATAAACATTACAACACCAAAAATTGGAGGGGTAGAAAAAACCGATTCTAAAATTCAAGAACAAATTGATAAAACTGCTGCACCAAGTACAATGCCTGCTTTACCAGGCAGCAACAAAGCCGATACTTCAAAGAAATAAGTTTATAAAAATTAAATTAAGAAGGCTTTCAAATTAAATTTTGAAAGTCTTTTTTTGTTTCTATTAGCTATTATTTTTTCGATAAGAATTAAGTTTCCTCATCTAAAAAAGGGTATGTCCAATTTATAGGAGGGTTAAATGTTTCTTTTATGGTGCGTGGCGATACCCAACGCAATAAATTTATCATAGCACCTGCTTTGTCGTTAGTGCCCGATGCCCTTGCACCACCAAAAGGTTGTTGGCCAACTACGGCACCTGTACATTTATCGTTAATGTAAAAATTACCTGCAGCATTTCTTAATAAATGAGCGGTTTTTTCTATAACACATCTGTCTTGTGCAAAAACAGCTCCTGTTAAAGCGTAATTAGAAGTCGTATCAATAAGATTTAATGTACTATCAAAATCATTATCATCATAAACATAAATAGTTAAAATGGGGCCAAATAACTCTTCGCACATGGTAGTATATTTTGGGTTTTGGGCAACAATTACTGTGGGTTGTATAAAGTAACCAATGGTTTTATCGTAGTTTCCACCGGCAACAATTTCAACTGTTGTATCGATTTTGGCATTATCAATATATTTAGTTAGTTTATCAAAAGATTTTTCGTCGATTACTGCATTTATAAAATTGCTAAAATCATCAGGCGCACCCATTTTAAACTCGGCAAGGTGGTTTAAAATTAAAGTTTTAATTGTTGGCCAAACCGATTTTGCAATGTAAACTCTTGAAGCCGCAGAACATTTTTGCCCTTGATATTCGAATGCCCCACGCACAATACCTACAGCAGCTGCCACACAATCAGCCGATGGATGTACCAAAATAAAATCTTTACCGCCAGTTTCGCCCACAATACGAGGATAGCTTTTGTATTTGTGAATGTTGTTGCCAATAGTTTTCCAAATATTTTGAAAAACAGCTGTAGAGCCTGTAAAATGTATGCCCGCAAAATCCGGATGGTTAAAAATTACTTCCCCAGCTTCGGTTCCGTTAACATAAATTAAATTTATTACGCCATCTGGCAAGCCAGCTTCTTTAAAAACTTGCATAATAATATTGGCGGAATAAATTTGAGTTTCGGCAGGTTTCCAAACCACAACATTACCCATTAAAGCGCAACTTGCAGGTAAGTTTGCTGCTATGGCGGTAAAATTAAACGGTGTAAGCGCAAAAATAAAACCTTCTAAAGGCCGTTGCTCGGTTCGGTTCCAAAAACCGGCTGGCGAAACTGGCGGTTGCTGACTGTAAATATCGGCCATGTAACTTACGTTAAATCGCAAAAAATCTATCAGTTCGCAGGCGGCATCAATTTCGGCTTGGTAAGCATTTTTAGATTGGCCTAACATGGTTGCCGCATTAATTTGATAACGGTATTTGGTTGCAAATAAATCGGCGGCTTTTAAAAATATAGCCGCTCGGTGCTCCCAAGCCATGCTTTCCCAATTGGGTTTGGCCTCAAGGGCCGATTGTATGGCCTGGTTTACGTGACTTTTATCGCCAAAGCTAAAATAGCCTAAAATATGTTGGTGATTGTGTGGAGGGGTAATTGGGCGTTTGGTATCGGTGAAAACTAAATTTTTACCAATATACATGGGTATATCTATAACTTGGTTGTTGGCTTTGGCAATTGCGGCTTTCAACAAATTTCTTTCGGCCGAACTTGGTGCGTAGTTTAAAACAGTTTCGTTTATGGGTTTTGGTATATTAAAAAATCCTTTCTGCATAGCTTTTGTTTTTAGTAGAAATTAAAGATACACAATGCTCGGGATGAATTTGGTTTTAAACAAAAAATCAGCGTAAGCGTAAAATAAAAAATTTTAGACTTTTATAATAAATTGTTGCTTGCTTTGTATAATTATTGTGAATTTCTTTTTGTACTTTAAACTTTATGAAACTCAAAAACATTTTACCCATCTGCTTGCTTTTTTTATCTTTCTTTTTACTATCGTGGGGCGTTATTGGGCATAGAACGATTGGTAAAATTGCCGAAAATAATTTATCGGCGAAAGCCAAACTTGCTGTAAAAAACATATTAGGTACCGAGGCTTTGCCTTTAATAACCACATTTGCCGATGAGTTGCGCCCTTACCAAGAGTTTGATTATACCAGTAAATGGCATTATATAAACGCACCTGAAGGTTTAAACTATAAGCAATTTGTTGCGTTTTTAAATACCGATACAGTACCTAATGTTTACAGTGCGGTTTTAGCGCAAATTAAGTTATTAAAAGATGTATCAAAATCTAATTACGAGAAAAAATTTGCGTTAAAATTTTTGATGCATTTAGTGGGCGATTTACACCAGCCCATGCATGTTAGCCGAGCGGTTGATAAAGGAGGCAACGATATTGAAGTGAAATTTTTAAACCGTAAAAGTAATTTACACAGCGTTTGGGACACAGGTTTGATAGAATATTACGGCTTATCTTATACAGAAATGAGTAAAGATTTCGGAAATACCAGTGTTGAAAATATAAAAAAATGGCAGCAAGATGAACTTAGTTTATGGATATTTGAATCGTACAAAATTAGCGAGCAGTTGTATGCCGAGGTTGAAAAAAACACAGATTTAGATTACGATTATTTTCCTAATCATTCGGAAATTGTTAAAAAACGCCTTTTGCAAGGCGGTATTAGGTTGGCGGGTTTGTTAAATAATATTTATAAGTAAGCATAGTATTTTAACTTAAATTGCAATGCTCATATACTCGGGTGGCGAAATTGGTAGACGCACCAGCTTGAGGGGCTGGCGCCTGTAAGGGTGTGGGAGTTCGAATCTCCTCTCGAGTACAAAATTTTGCAAATTATTTTTCTAGTAATTTTGCTAGCAATGCAACCAGATTAACGGTTGCGAATGATGATGAATAATCGGATAGGCCGTAAGGTATTATTAACTCACCGTTGTTAATTATTGAGCCGCAAGAGTAAACTACGTTTGGTACATACCCTTCTCGTTCGTCTTTATTAGCAATTAAAATGGGTTCTTTTAATCGTCCAATTACAACAGATGGGTCGTCTAGTTTTAATAAAGATACGCTTAAACAATACTTACGCATTGGGCCAACGCCGTGTGTAATAACTAACCAGCCAGCTTCGGTTTCTATAGGCGAACCGTTATTTCCTATTTGAATAAACTCCCATGGAAACATGGGGCTTTGAAATTTAACAGGATTATCCCAAACATTTACACTATTTGAGTACATAATGTAATTGTTCCAACCATCAATACGAGAGAGCATTACAAACTTTCCGTTTATTTTTCGGGGGAAAAGTGCCAAGTTTTTATTTTTTGCACCTTCACCATATATAGGCCTAACTTTAAAGTCGATAAAATCGGAAGTTTCTAGCAATTTGGGCATTATATGGTCGCCATCAAATGCAGTATAAGTGGCGTAATAAATAAAAGTATTATCTTCTTTTATAAATTTCACAAAACGAGCATCTTCAATACCCTTGCTTTCAAAATCAGATATTGGGTAAATTATTCGGTCGGATATGTCGGTATCTAACGAAAATATAATTTCGTGGTACGAATCGGCAAGGGATAATAATTTATCTATTTCTTTTTTAACTTTATCATCAACCGTAGTAGCCTTACAGGTATCAACAACTGATTTTATGGTTTTGTAATCAAATTTTTCATCAAGTAGTGGCGATACTATTTCTAATACCGCAGGTTCTATTTTAGAGTCGTGGGCTTTTTCGAGAAAAAACTTTTTGGTGTAAATAAAATTTTTAATAACTTCTGCTTCATCTACATATCGGCCTGCTGGTAATACTTCAATATTGTTTCGTCTATCAATTAAAGCGTTTCTAAAAACAATTGATGATATATGGCCTTCGCCAACGGCTCTAAAGCTAATAATTATTCTTCTTTGCCCTTCTTCTAAATCAGACTGGTCAGGATCATCAACTATTGATGGATTAAAAAACGCAGCAGATTCTATAGAATATTCGTGTGTAAAATAAGATCCTATAAGTAATTTCCGGTATAAGGGTTGCTTTTTTATAGCCTCGGCTTCGCATTTAAGAATGTCACATAATTTATCGGCGTTTCTATTTAAAATACGGGTTATGTTACGATGGCGTTTAGAAAATTCTTGAAGTATAGGACTAATTATTTTATAAACTTCATCATCGGTTAGTAACGAAATTTGTTTAATTACTTCGGTTGCTCTTTCTGGTCCGTTAAAAAAAAAACGGGCAATAACCCTTTTAGAGTCGGGTAAAACAAAAACTTGTTTTCTATTTACTGGAATTCTCATAGTATAATGTATATATGTAAAGTTGCACAAATATTAGTTATATACGATATTTTTATTAAAACAGTATCCAATAAAAAAGCTAAAATACATTTCAAGTATTTTAGCTTTTTTATTTAATTAAATAAATTATTTTTTTTGTTTTTTTGATTTTTTAGATTCTTCTAATTTCACAGGTTCAGCTTCTTTTACTGGCTCAGGCTTAGGTGCAACTTCGGGTGCTGGAGCTGGTTTTTCCACAGCAACTTTTAGTAATTCTACCTCAAAAACTAAAGTGCTATATGGTGGTATGTTAGCACCTGCACCACGGTCGCCATAACCTAATTGGTACGGTATAAAAAAGCGGTATTTAGAACCTTCGGTCATTAATTGTACCCCTTCGGTCCAACCTGGTATTACTTTGTTTAGGCCAAAAGTAGCAGGCTCTTTTCTATCGTACGAACTATCAAATTGTTTACCGTTTAACAATGTTCCTTTGTAGTGAACTGTAACTTCGTCGGTTGCTTTTGGTTTAGCACCACCAATGCTATCTTTGATAATTTGATACTGTAAACCACTTGCAGTTGTAAAAATGCCACTTTTAAGTTTATTGTTTTTCAAAAATAATTCGCCAGCTTTTAAAGTGGTATCATATTTTGATTTTTTGCTATTAGTTATAAACTCTTGAATTATAGATTGGCTTTTGTACGAATCTATCATAGCCGATGAACCACTAAACACATCCTGCATCCCTTTGTTTAAAAACATATAATTTAAGCCCGAAATACCTTCGCCTTTTAAACTTTCGGCTACTTTTTGGCCTAAAGCATAACTGGCAGAATCTAAACTAGATAGTGATACAATTTTAACGGTAGTTTTTGGCGATTTACCTACCACTTTTTTCTTTTTTGCTTGAGCATTTACTGTAAAAGTAGCGGCTATTAAAAGCAATGTTATTATTAATTTTCTGTTCATGTTTTTAAAAATTTTTGTCGAATATAAGTATTTTGTAATAAAATGCTTTTTAATTTTAATCAATAAATTTGTTTCTCAAAATTTTATTTAAAGCCGTTCAATAATTACCAATAATAAAGCAATATTTATTTTTAGTAACATTATATTTTTTGTAGTAATATATGATAATTAACATCTATAACTTTACCTCAACGCCTTTTTCTCGTTTTAATACTGAATAGGGTATCTTTAAATTTATGGCTTGTTTTTTTAAATTTTCAATAACATAATCTCTATTTTTACCATCAATAAACAAACGATTTAAATATTTGGTTGGTATATTATTGAAAATTTGGTTAGTACATAATACTATAAAATTTATTTTGGTATTGGGTAAATTAAAATACCCATTTTGTTGTACTAAAAAAGTGTTGTTTTCAAAATGATAAATTACGTTTTGTGGCGTGTTATATGGGTTTAAAAAACTAATGGTTTTAATGTGGCAACTATCTAAATATGGCTTAACAAAAAATTTGTAATTGTTGTTTTTAGTATCTAAATCGGTTATTAAAACCGCTTTAGTACCTTTTATAAGTGCAAAAGCAGTGTTTTTTCTAAGGCTAAAAAACATAGCTTGTTTTTGCTGGCTATGTACAAAGTTTTTATAGCTTATGCTGATTATAAAAGCTATGCTAAACACAAAAGCTATGTATATTAATTGTTTGCGTTTTTGACTAAAACCTACCATTAATAATATTAAAACCGCATAAAAAGTTAAAATTTGTAAACTGTTTAAATAAATTTGGTTAATGTTTGCACCAGGTATTTTATCTATAAACATTAAACCGTTGTTTGTAAAGTTAATAATGTGGTTAAGCATTAAACCTAAAAAACTCATAATTACTGTTGGCCAAGGTATTAGTAAAAATATAATGCCGCCGTACATAATTAATGTTGCCGGTAGCACCACAAATAAGTTGCTAACGATAAAACATAACGGGAACTGGTGAAAATAGCTTATGCTTATTGCTGTTGTAGTTAATTGTGCAGCTATTGATACCGATATGGTGCTCCATACTAAATCAAGCAATTTGTTTTCTGTAATAAATAGGTTATTAATTTTAGGATAAAAATATACTAAACCTATTACTGCAATAAACGAGAGTTGAAAGCCAACATCAACTAATGCAAATGGATTTATCAATAAAATAATAAAAGCTGATAATGCAATAATATTAAAGGGGTTAACGCGGGTTGCAAGTAGTTTTGCTATTAAAAACAGGGTTATCATTATTGCAGCCCGCTCTATTGAAGGTGCCATACCCGTAATTAACGAATACAACCAAACAAAAGAAATCATTAATAAAGTTTTTAGTACTTTAGTGTATTTGTTACGGTTTAAAAAACCTAAAAAAAATTCTAAAAACATTACTACAATGGCTACATGCATTCCCGATACCGAAAGTATATGTATGGTACCTGTGTGCGAGTACGCTTCAAAAATATTTCCATCTAAATCTGTACGGTACCCTAATATAAGGGTTGATGCTACCGAACGAGCATCAATATTGGGTATATATTTTCTAAATTTTTCTACTTGACTTTCTTTAAATTTTAATGCTAATTGAATAATTGGGTTGCCTTTATTACTATCAATTTTTACTGTTTCAAATTGATTAATAAAACTTTGATGGTGTACTTGCCTATTGGCCAAAAAAAGTTTGTAATTAAATTCGGCGGGGTTGTATGGTGGTTCGGTTGGTTTGTATTTAGCTTTAATAATTAGCTGATTACCGTAATGTAGGTTTAAGGTTTTGGTGGTATCAAAACGCATTGCCAATAAAATAGTGCCTATTGTCGGGCTAATTTTTTGCTTATAAATTAGGGCATCGGTACTTACCAAAAAGCGGGCAACATCTCCTTTTATTTTGGGCTCTTCGGTTAAGTGTACTATTAGCGATTCGCTTTTATAATGCGAAAAATGTTGCTTTTTGTATATTTGTTTATGTTGGTTGGTAATAATAATAGCTGATAATAAAACTAGCAAATGTAACGTTAACCCAGGCAAAATTTTTATTTGATATACCTTGGTTTGGGTGTACAAAAAACTTTGCAAAACTAAGGTTACCCACAAAATCCCAAAAAGGTAAAACCAATTTGTTGCGGGTTGTAAATTGTAGTTTATTGAAATATAAATGCCGGTAATAAAAGCAATTAACAGTCTTAAAAAAGGTATTTCCTCTTTAAAAACCGCAATCATTAGAATTGGATGCGGGCTTGTAACTTAATTTCCGATTTTTGGTTACCGTTTATCTCATCTAAACCCGAGCCTATGGTGCTTAAATTACTGTATTGTGTGAGGGCGTATCGTATCCAAAAATCTACCCCACGGCGTAAGGTGTAACGCCCATTTACATAAAACCTTATGCCTTGGTTTTGGTAAGCTGGTATAGAAAAGCCGTACAAAACATCGCTTTCGTAAGCGTAAATGCGGGTATCAAAGTTCTCGGTTTGAAACATTGTTAAACGCACATTACCCGAAAATTTTGAGCTTAGTGGACTGTAATTTACATCTTGGTAGGCCATAAAACCGTAGCGTTGTTGGTCGCTTTCTTCTTTAAAAGCCATAACTTCTATACGGTTGCGCAATGTAAAACTTTTGTTTACTTGGTACTGGGCTTCTACCCTAAAATTTTGCCTTCTAACGGGTTCTAAAAACCGTATTGGAGATTCTAAAGGCGAGTTTTGCTCTTTATTTCTAATGCGGTAACGTAACGAAAACCGGGCTTGTTTATTTGGGATAAAAGCAAACTGACTAAATATATCGTAGCCGCCAGATGGCGCATCTACCAAATATTTTAACCACGGAAACCTAAACATATCGAAATAGGATATTAACTCGAATTTTTTGTTGGGTTTAATTTGTATACCACTATAAAAACCACGTTCGTTTTTGGCGGTTGTGTTTTCGCTAATGGCTTGATTAAAATAGGATTGAAAGTTTTTTTGATAATCGCGATGAAACGCGACCAAAGATACCATAGGCGACAAACTAGATATTAACCCATTTACAAAAGCAAAACCCGAGCCTACACTATGCGAAGCTTCGCCATAAAAATAAGTGTTTTTAATGCTATAATTATAATTCAACCCTACATTTGTTAGCTGGTTATTGGTAAAATCGTATTTGCTATAAATATCGTTACTTGGTGCAAAATTTTGACTGTATTTAGATTGGTAGGCAATTGCACCAATAGAAAGTTTTTTGTTTTTATACTGCAAATTTCCACCATAAACCAATTGGTTAACCCTGCCTTTACCGTTTAACTCTGATTGTGTGCGGTGTAACCCACTTTGTTGTAAAGATGATATTTCTTCTTCTTGAGATATGGGATTAAACACTGCACTTGCATCAATATTTATGGAGGATACAAAAGGTGTAAATTCAAATTTGCCCAAGTTTATTTGTGTGGCAAAACCTCTAAAAAACGAAAACTCGTTTACCGATGTGTAGGACCGTAGGCCTAAATCTTGCCTCGCTACAGTAAAAATATCGGCACCTTTGCCAAAGCTTAAACCGCTCCACATGGTTAAACCTTGCCCAAATTGTAGGGCATAATCGCCAATAACAATTTTTTTAAATGCTCTAATATCTTTTAGGTATAAACTCCCCGAATAAAAATCGGGGCCTTTTTTACCTGTTGTTGCCCAATATTGCTCGCCAGCATCTTTTTCAACATTTATTGATAGCTGTACATTGTTGTTGTAATTAAATCTAAAACGGGTAAAAATTCTGTCGGGTGTGCCTAAATATCTCGAATTTTTAGAGTCGGCAGGTATGTTGTATCCTTTTTGGGGTTCAATAACACGTTGGTAACGTACCAACAAATCGCTATTGCCACGGTTAATCATATTTTTAAAACTAAAGTCCTCGAAACCTGTTGGTCGGTTAATATCGGCAAAGTACAACAGATTTTTAATAGTTTCTAAATCTAAACTATTAACACTTTGAAGTTCTAAAACATTAATAATCTTACCGTTTTTTGTAATGTGGTTTAGTAAATCGTTTATTTGTACTTGGTTTAAAAAAACCAATTCGCTAAGTTGTGTTTTGTTTGTTTTATTTAGATTTATGGGATTTTTATGGTAATAATTTAGCCTATCAACCATTTCGGTATAATCAAAATCTTCGCCAAGGTTTTCCGCAACCGATTCTATAATATACTCAATAATAGCATCGGTATTTTGGCCATAATTTTTTACAGGTTTTTTTTCGGTTTGGGTTTGGCTGTAGCCGATATTTATCCCAAAAATAAAAATAAAGAAAAGGCTTAACCCGATTTTAAAATTCATAACCCAAAGATATTTGTGGTGAATAACCCAAAATTGGGTGCGAACTTATACCAAAATCAAACAATAAATCTTGTAACTCTATACCAAAACCTGCATATTGTTTAAAAGGGTTCATAGAAACACCACCTCGAAGTGCAAAAGCTTTAATAACTTTATATTCTAAACCGGTTTTAAAATCGGCTTGCCTATCTAATATTTTCTCAAACTCAGTACTAATAATCAACTTATCGGAAAATGTGTAGCTACCACCAAATTGTATATGTGCGGGTATAATTTGGTCGGTGTTGTTGCCAAATTTGCTTGAGTTTGGGTTGGCAATATGGGCTGCTAACCAAAGATTTTTTAAAGCTTGGTATTGTATACCAACTTCAACACTAACCGCTTGAGCGTTGCCATAGTTGCTAACTTGTATTTGGTGGTAATTTACGCTAATTGCGGTTAAAAGTTTAGGGCTAAATGCTCGGGCTAAGGACAGTCCGCCTCTGGTTTCGTTATATGCGTTTACACCATAGCTTTGAAATGCAGCGCCTATTACATATTTACTTACAGGTATTGCAAATGCCGCCGATTTTGTGGAAATTTCTTTAATTAAATACCTGTTTTCGTAAGCTAAACTAGCTGTTGGCGTTTTTAAGGCAGCAATACCTGCTTGGTTTTTTTGCACACTCCAAACATCTTGCAGTGCAACTCCAGCGCCACCCATTGCAGTAATACGTGGGCCATAATTAATTTGAGATTGTGCATTAAAAAAAGTAAAAATTAAATATAATAGTAGTTGTATTTGCTTCATAAATTAAAATTTGAGCTAAAAATAACATTCTAATGTAAATTTTATATAAACAAATAATTTTAAGCGAACTAATTTGTTTTATGTAGCAAATTAAATCTAATAAGTAACATTTTCAGGTTTAATAAAATTATGTTTGTTGGTTAAGCTTAAGTAAAAGCTGGGCAATTATATTATCTTTTTCGGCAATGGCTTCGTCTTTTTCGGCAATTGCATCATTTTTTTCAATTAACACTTTTTCAGCATCTGTTAATTCTTTCATATATTTAAGTACTTTACTTCTTAAATTGCCTGTTAGGGCATCAATAGTTCTAATTCCTTCTTGCTCAATCTCTATTTCTTGTTTTTCTTTTGTGTTTGTTCCAGAGTGATGCAAAATATCGGTAGCAATTTTAACCTCTTCAATATCAACAACGTGGTTAAATTCTTTTATAATTTTTTTGTCATCAACAAAATTTGTTTGTTCAAAAATACTTAACAGTTTATCTAACCTAGTCTGATAACGCCCGGTAATGCGTTCTACCTGTACAATATAGCTATCGTGAGTCAGTTTTTCAACAAACTCGCTTTTGGTTTCTATAATAGTTTTGGTAATTAAATCTTTATAGTTACGCTCAACTTTTAAACAAGGCGAAAGTATTTCGGGAAGTTTAAAGCCTAAAATATATATGGTAGTTAGTGGTAAAGCTACTTTTTCGTGGTTTATTAGGTCTTCTTTCTTATACTGCTCGGCCAAGTAATTCCTAAACCGCATTAAATCTATTTCATTATTAGCTTTCTGGATTTCTATTAATACTTTTTTAAACTCCCCTGTTTCGGTTTTAATAGTGGCCACAAAATCTAATCTATACACCCTAATTGATAATCTTTCTATCATACGGCTTTCAATGGCTTTTATAGTATTCGGGTCGTCGTAATCTATTTGACCTTGGTAGGTGTATTCTTGTGGTTTTAGCTCCACAGTTTCAATATTTTGCTCTAAAAGGGTACTAATAAAAAATTTAGCAACTTTTTCGTTTTCCATTAAACGTTTAAATACTATGTCGTATATTGGGTTTGCAATTACCATTATTTCAGTTATTTGTTTGAGGTAAATTTACAAATTAAATTTGAGGAGTAGAATATAACACTTATTATCTTGGCATATTTTGTGCAACATTTTTCAAAACATTTGCAATCAAAAATGTATTTTTAAAATAGCTTTTATATAAAATTTCTTATAAAATTAACTTATTATTTTAAAAAATAGTAAAAAGAGCATATTATTTTAGCAAAACTGATGGAAGAAAAAAAACCTATTTACGAAGTGCTTTTAATTGGTGATTCGGGCAATATTAAACGTAACCAACCCGACGAACTGTTAAATATGATGACCAATAATTTACCTGTCAAACACCCATCGGCGGTTATTTTTTTGGGCGATAATGTGTACCCTGTTGGTTTGCCCAACGAAAAATCCACTAAAAGAGCCGATGCCGAATTGGTACTTAACAAACATTATGAAGCTTTAAAAGATTACAACGGTAAAGTTATTTTTATATCGGGTAACCACGATTGGAATAAAGGTAAACCCGATGGTTTTGATTATGTAATTAGGCAAGAAAAATACCTCGAGAAATTATTTGACAAAAAAAATATTTTACTACCGTCTAACGGATGCCCTGGCCCAAAAGAAATAACTATTAACCAACAAGTAACTATTGTAGCCATAAATACCCAATGGTGGTTGCAAACTGGCTATCGCCCAATTGGCAAAAAACAAGGTTGCGGGGTAGAAACCGAAGAAGAATTTTTTGAAAAACTAGAATTTATTTTAGAAAAAAATAAACATAAACGAGTTTTAGTTATTGGGCATTATCCTATATATAGCGAATCACTTCATGGTGGAAAATACACTTTTCAACATCATTTATTTCCGCTAACTCTTTATAAAAAAAATGCTTTTTTGCCCTTACCTTTAGTTGGCTCAATGTTGCCTATATATCGAAAGTATTTTGGTGCAAAAGAAGATATATCGCACCCTAATTTTAGAAAATTACGCATAAAATTAAAAGCAATTTTTAGAAAACACAATAATTTAATTTATGCCTGTGGACACGAGCATAATTTGCAATACATAAAAAAATACGAAAACCATTATATTGTAAGTGGGGCTGCATCAAAATCAACTTACGTATTACAAGGCAAATATTCTAAATTTGGTTTGGCAGCAAAAGGATTTTTTAAACTTAAGTTTTACGATGATTTATCGGTTAATACCGAAGTGTTAATTGTAGATGAAGATAACCCAAAGGGCGAATTAGTTTACGAAACGTGGATTTTTGACGGTGCTGGGCACAATAACTTGTAACGCATTTTTTTGCACTTCAATATTAATTTCTTTTACTTTACCCAATACTTCACCATCGTACTGCAAAGTGGTTTTATTTTTACACCTTATAACAGCCTTTTCGCACTGTAAAACTTCAAAATATTGCGAATATTTTAAACGGTTTCTAAACATTTGCAGGGCAAAATTAAACACCATTATTTTAGGGAATGGTTTAACTATGCAGATTTCAAACAGTCCATCATCTAAAAAACCATCGGGGTTTATAACCGCTCCTGTGCCATATTTTGTAGCATTTGCAAAAGTTAACGATACCGCTTTTACCGTTCTAATAGTATTTCCATTTAAAGTTATGGTAAACTTTTTATAGCCTAAAAACAAAATTTCGGACAGTAAATGTTTAGCATACGATAGCATACCACGGCTTTTGCCAGTTTGAAAACGATATACCACACGGGCATTTAAACCCACATCGGCAAGGTGAATTACATCTTTATCGTTTACCAAAAGTAAATCTAAGTTTTTTGTTATTCCCTTTTGGGGATTTAGCAAATTTAAACAATCAATAATTTGTGCAGGCATACTTAACTCTTTGGCCATACCGTTTGCGGATCCATAAGGCACAATCAACAACTTAATATCTGTAAATTTTATTGCCGATGCTACCATATTTATAGTACCATCGCCACCAATGGCAACAACCACATTAGGCATAAAACTTTTTAGGCTTTCGCCGATGCCATTTATAGGGTCATCATCAATAATATAAATGAAATGTGGATAATTGTTTTGTTCGGCGTGTTGGTTAATGTTTGCCTCTAAATCAGTTAATTGATTATTGCCAGCTTTATGGTTTACTATAAAAAGAGTTTTTTGTTGGTTGATGGACATACTTTTAAAGGTAGGATTGTTCTAGTTGATGAGTTAATTAATAAACTAATATTTTACATCTCCCGCACCAAATCCAACATAAAGGTTTTCATTTTTTCTAACGATGCAATTACTCTTAAATTTTCTTTTGCCCCTTCGCTATTGTTTTTTAAAAATTCTTTTGCGCCTTGTAAAGTGTAGCCTCTATTTTTTATTAAGTCAAAAATTATTTTTAGGTTTTCTACATCCTCAGGTTTAAAAAGGCGGTTACCTTTGGCATTAAGTTTGGGCTGTAAAATATCAAATTCTTTTTCGTAAAAACGAATCATTGAGGTGTTTACTTCAAACATTTGTGCAACTTGGCCAATAGTGTAATACAGTTTATTTACTTCTTTTTCTTGGTAAGGCATATCCCGTTTTTTTGCTAAAAGTAAATGTATAAATATAATGCCATTTTTAATTTAACATTTATGCTAATAATAGGAATTAGAAGATTGGTTGTTTCGAGGTTTCGAAATTAAACGCTTATAATTTAATATTTAATATCAATAAATTATGCTTATACACTTAATAAAACTTTACGGATTGTATTTTTCTATATGGTTTGTTATCATTCAATTTCACTATTTTTGACATATTGCTTTTTTTAATTTAGAATCACATTCAACAAATTATTAATAAGTGTTTAATTATCAATTCTTAAAATCTATTTCATGAAAAAAAAACATTTTTTTATAACGTTTGCCCTGATACTATTTTACATATTTAAAAGTGCATTTGCCCAACAACTAAAACCTGGTTTTAACAAAAACGAATACAGAGAGTTGATGCTAATATCGGCAAGAACAACGGCACAACCCACTTATTTTAAAGACTTTGCCGAACCCGAAAATTTTAAAATGGTTTATCAATCAAAGGTTATGGGGCTCGATAATCTTTGGGATTTATGGACAAACGAAAAAAATGTGGCTGTAATAAGTATAAGAGGCACAACCGAAAAGCCCGAAAGTTGGTTATCTAATTTTTACGCAGCAATGGTACCAGCAACAGGGCAACTGCAAATTAACGAAAACGATATATTTACATACGAGCTTGCTGCAAACCCTAAAGCTGCTGTACACGTGGGTTGGCTTTTAAGCATGGCCTATTTATCAAAAGATATTTTACCCAAAATAGATTCGCTTTATAAAACCGGTACAAAAAATTTTTTGTTAATGGGGCACAGTCAAGGTGGGGCAATTACATTTTTGCTAACTGCGTATTTAAAAAACCTACAAGCAACCAATATGTTACCCCTAAATATACAATTTAAAACTTATTGTAGTGCAGCACCAAAGCCTGGAAATTTATATTTTGCATACGCGTATGAAGCCAGCACACAAGGCGGTTGGGCTTATAATGTGGTTAACGCTGCCGATTGGGTGCCCGAAATGCCAATTTCTATTCAAACTTTAAAAGATTTTAATAACGTTAATCCGTTTACAAACGCAAAAACTATCATCAAAAAACAAAAATTTCCAAAAAACTTGATACTAAATCACGTTTACAATCAACTAAACAATCCTACCAAAATTGCCCAAAAAAATTACCAAAAATATTTAGGTAACATGACTTCTAAAATGATTAAGAAAAATATATTGGGATTTAACCCACCTGTTTATTACAACAGTAACCATTCTGTAAGAACAGGATTAACTATTGTTTTAATGCCTGATGAGGAGTATTCTAAGCAATTTCCAGACGATTCTACTAAATTATTTCCCCATCATTTTCATGCCCAATATTTATTGTTATTAGCTAAATTACCCGCAATAAATACCCTTTAAAATTGGGCTTTTATAATTTAAATCGAATAAATTATAAAAATATTTTAGTTGGCTAAATTTTTGCTTAAACTATATATATGGCTTATTCCTCGTTTAATTACCTTTATTTAACCATTATTTTATGAAAATAAAAAATTATATAGCATTTTTTGTATTTTGTTTGATGGCTTGCAACAATCAAGCAAAAAACAACACATCATCGCAAAATGCTACAAAATTAAATGAACCAATTACCAATTGCTATTCCTACTTTAAAGATAGTAACCAAGTTAGTTTAAAAATTACAGTTGTAGAAAATAAGGTAACAGGCGATTTAACATATAAATATTTTCAAAAAGATAAAAATATTGGAAAAATTGACGGAGAAATAAGAGGTGATACTTTATTTGCCGACTATAACTTTAAATCTGAAGGTGTAAACTCGGTTAGAGAAGTTGCATTTTTAAAAAATGGTAACCAATTAAATGAGGGTTATGGTGAAGTTTTAGAAAAATCGGGCAAAATGGTTTTTAAAAACCGAGCTGGTTTAAACTTCGAAAATAAAATGCCACTAATAAAAACCGATTGTAATACGTTAGACTTAAATTAAACTCAACTAACAAGTAGTGTATCGAAAATCATTTTATTTATTTTTTTGCTTTCATAAAACCTAAATAAAATACTCTAAACTTATAATTAAATTTGAGCAATATATTAAGATTTTGAATTCGAAATCAACTTACCAAAATGCTAATTCATTTAATTTAAACCAATCCAAACGCCAGCATCATCTACTTTTATAGGATAGGTTTTTATGGCACACTCGTCGCCGTTAAGGCACTCGCCTGTAAGCAACGAAAATGTTTTTTTATGAAACGGGCATGCTACTTTTGGTTCACAAGCATCACCAACACTACCTATCATCCCTCGCGATAAAGCCATTTGTTGCTTGTGCGGACAAAGGTTTTGAGTAGCGTACCATTCGCCACGACGGGTAAAATTAAATACCGCAACTTGCTCGTCGCCAACTTTAACGCAACCTCCACCGTTCTCGGGTATGTCGGTAGTGTTGCAAACTAAAATCCATTGTGTTGGTTTTTCTGTCATTTTTTTTCTCTTAATGCTCAGAGCTTGCGGGCTTCGAGCAACGATCTAATTTTTAATTTATTAGGGCTTTTACCCGATGGCTTTTAGCTGCCTGTTTATAATTATTTTTTATTTGGGCGTTCCCCGAAAAGGGGCGGGCTTTCCGCTCATAGTCCTCAAAAAGCTACGTTACACTTCGCTTTTTTCCGGGCTAACCGCTACAATCCCTAACGCAAATAAAAAGCCGTACAGGTTTTTTAATTTTGAATTTTAATTTTTGAATTTTAAAACTACCACGCCGCTGCTTGTTTCTGCTCTCGTAAAGGCTCAAACTTTATGCTTGGATCTTTTACATCGGGTGCGTTAACAAAATGGTTAAATTTCTTTTTTAAGTTTTGGTTGTCAACCACTTCTTTCCACTCGCAAGTGTAATGGGTAATTAGTTCGGCAATTTCTTTTTCTAAGTTTTCGCATATTCCTAAACTATCGTTTATTATTACGTTTTTTAGATAGCTTATACCACCATCCATTTTGTTTAACCAAGTTGCGGTACGGGTTAAAGTATCGGCTGTTTTTATGTAAAACATTAAAAACCTATC
>JAYULE010000015.1:0-5197 GCA_043763845.1 Sphingobacteriales bacterium | reverse complement strand
CATTAGAACGATTAACTAAAACAAATTTACGTTTTGTAGTTTCGGTTGCAAAACAATATCAAAATCAAGGTTTAACCTTAGGAGATTTAATTAATGAAGGTAATTTAGGTTTGATAAAAGCTGCCAAACGTTTTGACGAGACCAAAGGTTTTAAATTTATTTCGTATGCTGTTTGGTGGATTCGCCAATCTATTTTACAAGCCATAGCCGAACAATCTCGTATTGTGCGGTTACCACTTAACCAAGTAGGCTCATTAAGTAAAATAAGTAAAGCTTTTTCTAAGTTAGAGCAAGAGTTTGAGCGTGAACCCTCTCCCGAAGAATTAGCGATTATGTTAGAAACTACGGTTGATAAAATATCAGATACATTAAGCAATTCTGGTCGTCACGTATCAATGGATGCACCATTTGTGCAAGGGGAAGAAAACACCCTGCTTGATGTTTTAGAAAATGACAATCCCAACACAGATAGCAATCTTATTGACGAGTCTTTGTCTGAAGAGATAAAACGCTCATTGTCAACATTAACAGAGCGTGAGCGTGAAATTATTATTTTATTTTTTGGTTTAAGTACAAACCATCCATTATCATTAGAAGAAATTGGAGAAAAATTTAATTTAACCCGCGAGCGTGTAAGACAAATAAAAGATAAAGCATTACAAAGATTAAGGCATACTTCGAGAAGTAAAATCTTGAAATCGTATTTAGGTTAGATTTTAAAAATTTATTTTAAGAGCCTAGTTAATTTTTTATTAACTAGGCTTTATTGTTTTAAATAAAAACTACCATGTAATATATTATCCTTAAAAAAAAGCAAAAGTTAAGCATAGGTTACATTTTTAATTTATAGAATTCGTGATTAAAACTTGAAGAAAAATCACCTAACTAGTGAATCACTTTTCAAATAATTGATTTTAAGCTCTAAAAGGTAAATACTTTACTTAATCTATAACTTTAACTTTGTTGTTTCAATGCACAATATGAGTATTGAAACAAAAAGAGTTGATTGTGAAAAAAACCATTTAAAAATTAACTTTAAGATAAAGTAATGGAAATAACTTTATTTAAATTAGATATTTTTTGGTGGTAAATTAAAAGCAATAGCTTCAAATTCAAAATTACCTTTATGTGCGCCATCACAAAATGGTTTATTTGCCGACAAACCGCACCTACAAAGCGAAACAATTTGCCGGCCTCCCAAATCATAAACATTTCCTTGTTTATCAACTATTTCGAAATCGCCTTCAATTTTTAAAGCGCTATTAGTAATTACTGTAATTTTAGTTTTAGCCATATATTGTGCAATTATTTTTAGTTTTAAATTTTTTTATTGTGTTTAATTAGCAATTAAATTAACAAGTTGCAATTCTAACATATTTTAAATTATAAGTGTTAAAACTTAAATATTAAATCTAATTAAGAACAGTTTTAATGCTAAAATATTAATTGTTTACTATTTTGTTCTTTAATTTTATTACTCCGTTTGTTTTTTAGGCCTCAATTTTAAACACAAACCATTAAATAATTTAAAGTATTTTATAGTTTGATTTACTATTTATTAAGGCTATATTTGCAAATAATTAATATATTTTATAAACACTTTAGTATTATTCAGGTAATGTATTTAAGTATAGAGAAAAAACAAGAAATTTTTAAACTTCACGGCGAAGTAGAAACTAACACAGGTTCGGCCGAAGGTCAGGTAGCATTGTTTACTTACCGTATCGCTCATTTAACAGGTCATTTAAAGAAAAACAGAAAAGATTTTTCTACACAATTATCTTTGCAAAAATTGGTAGGTAAAAGAAGAGCATTATTAGCTTACCTTTTCAAAAAAGATATTACTAGATATAGAAACATTATTAAAGCTTTAGGTTTAAGAGATATTATAAAATCTGTATAAATTTTTAAAATCAAATATAAAGCCCATTATTTAATTGTAATGGGCTTTTTTTGTCACAAATTTTTTAAATTATAAGTTAAACCTCAAACAAGTAAAACCTTATGTTGTTAATAAAATCAATATGTTAACAAATAAATAACGGTAAATTTATAAAAGTATGAAATACAATAGCTTAGTTTTATAGACCATAAAAAATGGTCATTTTAATTTCTAAATATTATGACTTGGAGAAAATTTAGTGGCGAAGTATTTAACACGCCAATCATCGAAGAAGTTGAAGCAGCCATAGAAAGAGAAACCTTGGCTGGTAACAAACTTAAGGTTTGTATAGGTACCGATTCTCAAGTGAAAGGAACCGTGACTGATTTTGCAACCGTAATTGTTTTTTTGCGTATAAAAAAAGGCGGCTTTATGTATATACACCAAGAGCGTACCTCACAAAAAATGAGCATTAAAGAACGAATGCTTCGGGAGGTGCAAAAATCAATAGAATGCGCTTATTCTTTATGCGATTTATTAGATTTATACGACGTGGATTTGGAAGTGCATGCCGATATTAACACTAACCCAATGTTTAAATCTAATGCTGCATTACACGAAGCTATGGGTTACATTTTAAGTATGGGTTTTGTTTTTAAAGCAAAGCCCGAAGCTTTTGCAAGTTCGTATTGTGCAAATAAAATAGTGCAATAAAATTTAAAACGTTTGCACACATTTGTTAAACTTTTATGTTTAATAAATTATGAAAACTTACACAAAAATATTTGAGCAAAAAATACCAATATCTTTAGAACAAGCGTGGGATTTCTTTTCATCTCCATTAAACTTATCCAAAATTACTCCTAAATCAATGAATTTTATTATCACATCAGATTATACAGAAAAAACAAAAATGTATGCTGGTATGATAATTACTTATAAAGTATCGCCACTTTTAGGAATTAAAATGGATTGGATGACTGAAATTACACATGTAAAGGAAGGCGAATATTTTATAGACGAGCAACGTTTTGGCCCATTTGCATTATGGCATCACGAACATCATTTTAAAGCAATTGAAGGAGGAGTTTTAATGTCGGATAAGTTAATATACAGTGTTCCTTTTGGAATTATTGGTGAATTAGCCAATACTTTGGTAGTTAAACAACAAACAAACGATATTTTTAATCACAGAGAAAAAGCAGTTGAAAAAATGTTTGGGGTTCTTTGATAAGTATTGTTTTTCATTTATCTTATTTTAACTTTTTTATAATTAAACAGTTGTATTAATATAATAAAATTGCTTAACATGATATATAAAAAATTTTTAAGCAATATCTCAATAAAATGTATATATTTTTTAGTGTGAAATAGAAAAATTTTACAATTAATTAAATATGTTAAAAAAAATGTATTTTATTTGGCATTTTTTTTCAATATTAATATATGTCCGTAAAATTTTAATTATTACAAAAAAAATTTAACCAAATATTCAAGTATTTCGAAGGTTAAAATTTATAAAATATGTTTCATTACACCCAATTTTGCCTATTTTAGCTTTTCAAAATATCGCTATACAAAAGAGATATTTAAAATTTATAAATGAAAATTACCGATCATATAAAAAATGCCAAGGGTAAAACCTTATTTTCTTTCGAATTATTGCCACCTGTAAAAGGCCAAAGCATACAATGGATTTACGATGCAATTGACCCATTAATGGAGTTTAACCCTCCTTTTATTGATGTTACATCGTTACGAGAAGATTATATTTATAAACAAAAAGATAACGGCTTACTAGAAAAAGTATCATACCGAAAACGGCCAGGTACTATAGCAATTTGTGCGGCCATAATTAATAAATACAAAGTTGATGCCGTACCACACTTAATTTGTGGCGGTTTTACCAAAGAAGAAACCGAGAACGCTTTAATTGATTTGCAGTTTTTAGGGATAGATAATGTGTTAGTTTTACGTGGCGATGCCCGCAAAGCCGATTCAAATTTTGTACCCACACCCAATGGCCACAACTACGCTACCGATTTATTGCAACATGTAATAGACCACAATGCAGGTAAGTTTTTACACGAAGATATAGAAAGTACCTATAAAAGCGATTTTTGTGTGGGAGTAGCTGGTTACCCCGAAAAACATTTTGAAGCACCAAACCTTAAAACCGATTTTAAATACTTAAAACAAAAAGTAGATATGGGTGCCGAATTTATTGTAACTCAAATGTTTTTTGATAACCAAAAATATTTTGATTTTGTAAAAAAATGCCGCGAAAACGATATTAATATACCTATTATACCAGGCTTAAAGCCTATTAGCGCAATTGGCCAACTGGTTGCTTTGCCCAAAATTTTTCATATAGATTTACCCGAAGAACTTAGCGAAGCTGTACAAGATTGTAAAAATAATAAAGATGTTAAACAAGTTGGCACCGAGTTTATGATTAAACAATGCAAAGAATTAATAGATTTTGGCGTACCAGTTTTGCATTTTTATACCATGGGCAAACCCGATCAAACCAAGCAGATAGCCCAAGCAATATTTTAATTTTAAATTAATTTATAAATTTTAAAGCTATGGCACATTATATGTAAGGGCTTATTTATGAAAAAAATAATAGCATTTTTTAAAAATATATTATCGCTAATAAAGCAAACCTATACTGCATTTACCGACGATAGGGGCTTAAAATTGAGTGCCGCTTTAGCTTATTATACCATATTTTCTATTGCGCCAATGCTAATAGTATTAATCGCCGTTACCGGGATTTTTTACGGGCAAGAAGCCGTACAGGGCAAAGTGTTTTCTCAATTAAACGATTTTATTGGTAATGATTCGGCAGCACAAGTTCAAGATATTTTAAAACAAATGCAGCTTTCGGGCAAAGGTACATTTGCCATTATAACAGGTGTAATAACGTTAATAATAGGTGCTTCGGGGGTGTTTATCGAAATTCAAGATTCGATAAATTTAATTTGGCGGGTAAAAGCAAAACCAAAGCGTGGCTGGGTTAAATTAATTATAGACCGTGTTTTATCTTTATCAATGATAGCAAGTTTAGGTTTTTTACTAATTGTATCGCTAATTGTAAATGGCGTAGTATTAGCATTAAGTAGTGTTTTAAGTAAATTTTTGCCCGATATTACTATTTTAATAATTGAGATTTTAAACCAAGGAATAACACTTCTAGTTTTAGGCGCACTTTTTAGCATTATTTACAAAGTTTTACCCGATGTTGAAATTGAATGGAAAGATGTTATTGCTGGAGCAGTATTTACCTCATTACTTTTTATGTTAGGCAAA
>JAYULE010000014.1:0-20345 GCA_043763845.1 Sphingobacteriales bacterium | reverse complement strand
TTAATTTGCGTTTATTTTCTGATAAAAGTGGGATGCATATTCTGCCTTCACGTACAGTTAAGCTACCATCGGCAACCCAATTATTAGTTTGGGCATTTTTATAAATTTGGTCAATCTTTTTTCGGGCTTCGCCTTCAGCTTTGGCAATAGCACCAATTAAATCTGATAGTTGTTTAGATGCGTTGGGCTTTATTTTTCCCTTTTCGTCAATAACGGTTTCTATGTTTTTAAGGATAGTTTTTTCTATCGGCAGGTTTTCGAATAAAGCTTCTAATGTAGGATAAACGCCTTTACGTTGTTCGAAATAAAACATTACGGCAAAAACCGTAGTTAGCGATGTATGTACTTGGTAAAACTCATCTTCGCTTAAAAAAACACCTTCAACACGGGTTTTATCGGCTATTTTTTTAATATCGTAAAAACTTTGAATAGGCAGAGCTTGGTCGGAAGTTAAAATATTTTTAAACTCGGATGTTTGGTTTAGGAATTTAAAAATCTGGTCGTAATTGCTCATAAAGCTAATTTTATCGACCATATTTTGCCCCATTTCGCTCATGCAATGTGCTTTTATGAGTTGTTTAATTTCGGTAAAACCTAATTTATCGAGGGCGTTTTCGGGGTAAATCATTTTATATTCTTTGAAGATTTAAGCACAATTTTTTTAAATAGTTTTAACTTTAGTAAAAACCCATAAACATCTTAATTTAATCTATATGTAAGCCCTTGTATAAGTTTTAAAGCATCGAATAAATCGTTTGCAGGGTTAATTTTAACACTAGCCGAAACAAGGTTTAGGCTAATTTGATATTCGTCATCTGATAATTCAAAATTTAACTTGCAATTTTTTTGCTCGTAAGTTGAATTATTATGTGTGAAAATTTGTTGTAAATTTTCGATTAAGTTTTGTGTGACTTGTTTTAATGGCAGTTGTATAATTAAGTTTTTTAGCATTTTATCTCTTAATTCTGACAATAAATTTATGCTGCCAATTCTAAATTCCCATTGCCCGGTTTGCCTGTATCGTTCTTCAACTTTTCCTTTAATAAATAGAAAATAGCCCTCTTTTAAAAAGTTTTGTTGTTTCACATAATCATCGCCAAACAAAGCCATCTCAAACGATTCTTTGTAATCTTCAATTTTTATTATTCCAAAAGGTTTGCCGTTTTTTGTAAACCTATGATTGGCCATTGTAACTAAGCCACCTATACAAATATCTTGATTTTGTAGTTTTTCAAAATCTTTTTGCTGTTGCTCGGTAACCTCTTCTTTGTTTTTTATTTTATCTACCAATTTTAAATCGCTTAAATTTTTGTTACAAAAAGTATCCATTTCTAATTTGTAAATATCTAGCGGATGCCCAGTTAGGTAAATACCAATCATTTCTTTTTCCCATTTTAATTTTTCTATAACGCCAAACTCTTCGGCATCAGGTGCTGTGGGTTCAACAATATCGGCATCGGCGGTGCCGCCAAATAACGATACCTTGGCCATATTGGCTACGTTTTCAAAATCGGTAGTATACTTATTTAAACGTTCAATATAATTTTGATTAGTATTGGGCATTGTGGTAAAAAACTGTTTTCGGTTTAAACCAAAACAATCGAAACTACCACTGTAAACCAAGTATTCGTAAACTTTTTTACTTACAGTACGGGGGTTGCTACGACGGGCAAAATCGCTTATAGTTTTATAAATACCATTGGTATTGCGCTCATCTACCATGCTTTCTATGGCTTTTTCGCCAACGCCTTTAATGCCTTTCATACCAAACCTAATTTCGCCTTTTTTATTTACAGCAAAACTAAAGTTAGATTCATTAACATCGGGTCCTAAAACTTTAAGCCCCATTGCCTGGCATTCTTCCATAAAAAAAGATACTTTTTCTATATTGTTTTGGTTATTTAAAACCGCTGCCATATACTCGGCTGGGTAATGTGCTTTTAAATAAGCGGTTTGGTAAGCCACAAAAGCGTAACATGTTGAGTGCGATTTGTTAAATGCATACTCGGCGAAAGCCTCCCAATCTGTCCACACTTTTTCTAATTTTTTTACATCATGTCCTTTTAGGGTTGCGTTTTCTACAAAAAGTGGTTTTAATTTATCAAGCGTTTTGCGGTCTTTTTTACCCATTGCTTTACGCAAAGTATCGGCTTGGCCGCGAGTAAAATCTGCCAATTTTTGCGATAAAAGCATTACTTGCTCTTGGTAAACGGTAATGCCATAGGTATCGCTTAGGTATTCTTCCATATCATCTAAATCGTAAATAACCACCTCTAAGCCGTGTTTACGTTTAATATAATTGGGTATATAGGCAATTGGGCCTGGGCGGTAAAGGGCGTTCATGGCAATTAAATCTTCAAACTTATCGGGTTTTAAATCTCGTAAATGCGCTTGCATACCATCACTCTCAAACTGGAAAGTGCCATTTGTATCGCCACGTTGGTAAAGTTCAAAAGTTTTTTCATCGTTTAACGGTATATCATCAATCACAATATCTAAATCGTAATTTTCTTTTATCAGTCGCAAGGCATCACGCATTATGGTAAGGGTTTTTAAGCCCAAAAAATCCATTTTTATTACTCCGGCATCTTCAATAACTTTTCCATCGTATTGGGTAACCAGCAAAGCATTATCTTTAACCATTGCCACGGGTACAATATTGGTTAAATCATCGGGGGCAATAATTATGGCCGAAGCGTGAATGCCCGTATTTCGTACCGAGCCCTCCAATTTTATGGCCTCTTTTAAAACCCTAGCTTGTAAATCTTTACCGCTACCAATTAAACGCAATTTTTTAACGTTTTCCAAATCATCGCCACCCAAACCTTCTTTTTCTGTCAGAGATTTTTCGCCAGTAAGCGGTGCCGACATTACCCGATTCAGCGTTACTCCTACCTTATCGGGAACTAATTTTACCAACGCATTAGCCTCGGCAAGAGGCAGATCCATTACACGGGCAACATCCTTAATGCTCGATTTTGCAGCCATAGAACCGTAGGTAACTATTTGTGCTACTTGGTTTTTACCGTATTTATCAACCACGTATTCAATAACTTTTTGCCTGCCTTCGTCATCAAAATCGGTATCTATATCGGGCATGCTGTTACGGTCAGGATTTAAAAAACGCTCGAACAGGAGGTTGTATTTTATAGGATCGATATTGGTTATGCCAATGCAATACGCAATTGCCGACCCCGCCGCCGAACCCCGCCCTGGGCCAATAAAAACACCAATATCTCTGCCATGCCTTATAAAATCGGCAACAATTAAGAAGTAACCTGCAAAACCCATACTTTTCACGGTAAACAGCTCAAAATCTAAACGTTCTTGTATTGCTGGCGTAATGGTATCGTACCTCTTATGGGCACCTTCCATAGTTAAATGGCGCAAATATTCCCATTGGTTTAAAGTATCTTCGGGGTGAACTTTAAAACTTTCAGGTATCGGGAAATTGGGGAGTAAAATATCTCGTTTTAATTGTAAATGTTCCACCTTATCAACAATTTCGCCAGTATTGTAAAGTGCTTCAGGTATATCGCTGAAAAGTTTACCCATTTCGGCTTGGGTTTTAAAATAAAATTGGTCGTTAGGGAAACCAAATCTGTAGCCTTTTCCACCTTCTTCGTCGGTTGCTTTGGGTTTACTTTGCAAATCACCGGTGTTTACGCAAAGTAAAATATCGTGAGCGTTGGCATCTTCTTGGTCAACGTAGTGCGAGTCGTTACTGCAAATTACTTTAACCTCATATTTTTTTGCAAAGCGCAATAAAACTTCATTAACAATGTTTTGTTCTTTAATGTCGTGGCGTTGCAGTTCAATGTAAAAATCTTCACCAAACAAATCTAACCACCATTTAAACTCAATTTCAGCAGCCGCTTCGCCATGTTTTAAAATTGCTTGTGGTACACTTGCACCTATGCAACAGGTGGTAGCAATTAAACCTTTATGGTGTTTTAATATTAATTCTTTATCAATTCGTGGCCATTTAGAGTATAAACCTTCCATAAACCCAGCCGAGCAAAGCTTAATTAAATTACGGTAACCTTCGGGGTTTTTTGCCAAAAATAATTGGTGGCAGCGCACATCTTTAGCATCTTTGGTGAAAGCTTTTTTATGCCTGTCTTTAACTACATAAAACTCGCAACCAACAATAGGCTTAACATTATGGTTAGCTGCTTCGGCCACAAATTTAAACACACCAAACATATTGCCATGGTCGGTAATGGCCATAGCTTTCATGTTATCGGCGGCAGCTTTCTGAAACATTTTTTTAATGTCGGCAGCACCATCCAATAAACTATATTGTGTATGTACGTGTAAATGAGCGAAATCTGGCATATAAAATTTGTATTTCTTTAAACAGCAAATTTATTAAAATTAGGGTAGGCTTGGTGTAATGTGAATAAAAATAAAGGGTGTTTTTTTATTTGAAAACCAACGGATGGTAGTTATTGGCGGCCGCTAGTCGGGCTGTTTGCTCATACTCCTCATTTCCAACACAAAGGCCAACGCAATTCGGGGTAACCGCTACCATCCCGTTTATTTAACTGTTGGCTGGTGGAAGGCTGTACAGGTTTAATAAGGGTGTTAAAAATTAGCAGATTTGTTTGTTTCTAATTATTTTAAATTAATTTTATTCTAATATCAGTCTGAATATCAATTCTAAACCCATTTGTTTTTTCAAAAAACCTTTTGCTAAATTCATTATCCATCGTTTTAAAATTTGGATGTTTTCTGTTGCAAGCAAATGCTTTTTTGAATTTAAATTCCGTTAAAGCATTGTTAGATAATAGCAACTTAATTGTATTTTCTAATTGACTAACCGCCTCGGGAATCCAACCGCCTGTAATTTGTTTTTTTAATTCTACTAAATAAATGCTCTTTTCAAATGTTAACATACCATCGCAAGTACTTTCTTTATCCTTTGTTCCTTCTTTTAAAATTATAATGCAATTATCAATTGCTGTAAAAGTAACTTCTATTTTTTTTTCATTTATAACTTTTGCAATCCATTTACTTTGGTCGGTTAAATTTGTGTATGCTGCTGTATTATTTTGGTTATCACATATTCCAAACAAATCATCGTTTCTACTAGCTTCTTTACAATTTGTAGTTAAGAAATTTATCCTCATAATTCTTGTTCAATTTCAAGTAATAAGTCAAACATCTCATTCGCTTCAGCTAAAGATTTATTTAAGTAATTATTGTCAGATGGAATCCCTTCATAATCGTCTAGTTTTTTTAAAGTTCCTGTTATTTCATTAAGTTGATAAATTATAACATTTGAACTTGCAACCATTGAGTTGTAAGGAACAATTTTATTTAATTTTTTTAATAAAATATCACGATTTTGATTTGAAAAATTTATTAATTTTTCAGAAATGTAATTAGCTTGTATAGATACACACAAATAGTTTATTATGTACGGACTATGAGTTGTTATAACCAATCCATTGTTTTCGTTTAAGTTATTAAACTTTAGCAAGCTATTTAATATTTTATTTTGAGAATTCGGAAAAAGATTTTGTTCAGGCTCTTCAACTATATTAATAAACGACGAATATCGAAATTTTGACGAAAGATATTCTAACGAAGCTTGTTTTACATCATCAGAAATATTTGGATTTGAAAGTATTTGTTCAATCTCCTTTCTAATTCGTTTTTCTTCTTCAATGCTTATATCTTTTATTGTATTGTCATCTTTTTTTTCAAGTGAATTTGCTAAAAAATTAGAAACAATAAAAAGTGGAACAAATGATTGAAAACCACTTGAAGATTCAGAAAGTTTTATTTTATAGTCTTTACCTATTATAGTTGAAAGTTTGTTTAATTTTTGATATTCAAGTTTTGTGTTATTTATAGGTAAATCTATAGGACCTTTTAATTCTTCTACAGCATTAATAAATTCATCCGAAAAAGTATATAATGTGCTAGGTAAACCTTTTAATGTTCTCACATTTCTAACAGAACTTACGAAATTTCTTTCGGAAGGTACATACATAATTTTAGGGAATGAATACCCGTTGTTTTCATTTTTATTTATTTCAACAAAATTATTTTTGAACGAAATGTGAAATGCTTTACCCTCATATTCTAAAACAGTTTCTTCTTTAAAATAATTGCCAATATTTTGATAGGTGAAATGTTTTTTTAAGCTTTTATCTGTTAAACTTTTCTCGCTAAAATCTCCCCTCACTAACGCTTTTTCAATCCATGTTAAAGTAGAAATTAATTTCGCAATTGTGCTTTTTCCAGAACCCTGATTACCAATAAATAAAGTAACCTTCTTTAAATCAATCCAACCTTCATTTTCTAAAGAGCCTTCTTTTATTGGTCCAAAATTTTTAACTTTTATTCTGCTTAGCATAAATTCATAATTTTTTAAAAATAAACTTTTTTTGTATAAAAAATTACTTTTAAACAGGATGTTGCTATATCAATAATGAAATTGTGAAGTATCTATTATCTAATTCCCAAATACTCATCAAAAACAACTAATATTACAATTGGGTTTTGCAGGTATTATGTTACCAGGAAAATGGGTGAATGTATATTTTTCTTTTATAGTTTAAAATATTTTTTTACCAGAAGCCATAAAATTAGAAAATACCCAAAAGTAATTAGTTTTAAACTTTTAAAAAAACAAAGTTTAAAACTAAATAATAATTTCAATAATTATTTGATTTTTAATATATACGTTCGTAATTCCTACCGCCTTTTTTCTATCATACCTTTAAAACCATTATCGTTTAAAGGTTTGACAAAAATATCATTACTATTAACTTTTTCG
Organism: Sphingobacteriales bacterium; assembly: GCA_043763845.1. Classification (GTDB taxonomy): domain Bacteria; phylum Bacteroidota; class Bacteroidia; order Sphingobacteriales; family Sphingobacteriaceae; genus Pseudopedobacter. Next base: position 13,555 of record JAYULE010000014.1, on the reverse strand, counting down.
CCATTAACCAGTATACTTTTTTTGGCTTTATTAGCAAAAGCACCATTACTTAAATAGGAAATTGCTGCTGCTAAATTTGTATCCGTAACATCGCCAAAAGCTTTAGTTGGGTCGTCTTTAATATAAAAAGTAGGTGTTAAACCAGCAAAATAATTACCTTCGCCAGCCGAATTTTTTGTAGCAAACATCGACATTAAAACATCGTACTTATCAATACGAATTGGAAAAAAACCAACTGGTTTACCGTACGAAGTTGTACCCACAGTTTTAACGTTAATGTAAGGTTTTAAACTATTAATAACCAATTCGCTGGCCGAGGCCGTAGAACCTGTAATCATAAATACTACATTTTCTATTTTACGCAGCCCACCACTTTGTTTATTAAATTTGGTAGTAATATTAAATGGCCCTCCAACCCCTTGTTTTTCTAATATAACTGCTTTACCACTTGCAACAGTTTCGTTAAAATATTCGTGAAACATTACCGATCCGTTAATTCTTTCGGGTGCAATCAGATTAATTAATTGTTGGGCTGTGTAAACATACCCGCCACTATTGTATCTCAAATCAATTATTAAATCAGTAACTCCTGCACTTGTAAAATTAGCAAAAACATTATTTAATGCATCTTTAGAATTATTACTGTCCGTAAAACTTGCATACGCCAAATAACCAATTTTTTTACCGCCAATGTTAATTACACTTTCTTTATAAATTGGAGAACTTACATATTTAGCTTCACTAATAGTTAGGTTAAAACTTTCTCCATTTTTTTTAACACCTACCAAATTAACAGTTGGTTTGTATATTTCATCAATCAATCTATCAATTTCCCCATCATAATTTGCCCCAAATGAAAATCCATTTATAGTATTAAAATAATCTCCACGACTTAAACCAGCTTGCTCGCAAGGCGAACCTGGGGTAACAAATTCTAAATATATTGCGTAATTTGTTTTGGTACCAAAACGGGCTAATCCATATCCAATATCATCTTTATTTCCTTCTAGGTCGCTCCTTAGCTTATCTGTATTATTATTATTATTACTTAAAGTGCCGTTAGCCACTAAATCTTCAATGTAAGAATATTTAGTTGTTGAAGGCTTATCAAAATTATACTCGTAAGGCTTCCCAGTTGAAGGATTTATGCCATACCGCGTAATATTAAAGAGAATGTTCTCGAAATTTGCAAAATCAGAACCAGCTGACTTATACTGTCGTGGGTTAAAAACATTATATCGTGGTAATTCTGTATTCCATAAATATACTTGTTGTGCATATAAAAATATAGAATCTTGAGTTAGCTGAAACCGGTTACCTGGTGGAGTAATATTATCTATCACTACGGAGTTAGTATTTTTACTTGGTTTTGATACATCAATGGATGTTTTTTTACAAGAATAAAAGGACAGTAAAAAAATTAAAATAAATAAAGATGTAAATAACTTAAATTTCATTTTAGCAGAATTTATTATTTTTTTGACTGTAAAAACTATTACTTAGTTTAACGAAATAAAATCTAAGTTAGTTTTTTAATTTTCGATTTTGCTTATTTCAAAATAATTTATTTCAGCTGCTTTTGCCATTTTTTTATCTAAACTAGATTTTCCAATTAAAACAGTTTTCTTTAAGTCCAAATCATTTTCATTTATCAAATAAGTTAAACTTTGGGTGTTGGGTTTGGGAGCAAACTCATCAACAAAGTAAACTTTTAAAAATTTATCTAAGCCATTCCAATCGGTTTGTTTTATTTTGTTTAGTTGTGTTTGGGCTAAGCCCGATGTTAGTATAAGCACTTGTTTACGGTTAACCACAATTTGTTGTAGCAAATTTAAGGCTTCTTTAAACAATAAAAGTTTTAGGGGTAAATTTGCGTTGGTAAACAAAAGTTCTAAATTTTGTTGGTATTTGTTATCTAAATTAAATGCTTTTTGCAAGGCATCAAAAATATTTTGGTTGCCAAATTTTTGGTATTGCGGTGTAATAAATTCTAGTAATTGGCTTGCAACACATTGGGGTTCAAGGTATTCTAAAAAGTTGGCAAAAAGGTAATAAACTTGTAAGTCGTAATCTTTTTGTGGCAACAAAACATCGTCTAGCTCAAAAATAAATGCATTCATGTTATCCTCAAAATCTTGGTAATTAGGCATCATAGCTTACATTTTTTAATTGTATTAATTTATCATCAGCGAAAGCAAATTCTAAAAAACCTTGAAGATTAAACGTGTTTTGTACTTTATTTAAAATTTCTAATTGTAAATAAGTTAATATGTTATGCGTAAAAACCTGATGGTTAAATAGTAAAACTTTACAAACCAATATATTTTCTTTTGCAGGATAAATATGCAACGGTACAAAAGGTGTATGGTTAACAAGTTTTGATGCTTGAGTAAAAGATAGGCTTGTACTTTTTACCCACAAAAAAATGGCTGATGGTACATTATCATTTATTTGATAAATATTACCCAAACCATCGGCCCTGCCAAACCAAACATTTTTATTAGGATAACCTGCATTTAGTACAGAGGTAGAAAAACTTTCGAAATTGGTTATTGGCTGCAAATTTTTAATACTTACATCAAAAAAACTGCTGGCATTTACGTTCGAAAGCTGGTTAGTATCTAAAAACAATAAATCAATACCAAACTCGTTAAACAATATTTTACTTTGGTTTAGGGCTTGTTGTTCATCGGCTTTAAGCACAAAAACAACTTGTATTTGTAGGTTTAAACAGTAATTTAAAAACTGGTGCGCAAACGAGTTTGATGTTGCCGACGGGATTAAGTTTATATGGTTTTGGGTATCACAAAAGTAAATATCGGTATTTTTTAAATGCCAAGCCAATTGGTATGCTAGAGAATGGTTTGCCCCTGTTATTAATATTTTTTGTGTCATTTTAAGTAATTAAACCATCTTTCATTATAATTTTCCTATCGGCCATTGCGGCTAAATCTTGGTTATGGGTTACAATAACAAATGTTTGTTTAAACTGGTCGCGTAAATTAAAAAAAAGTTTGTGTAAATCTTTTGCCGAGTTAGAATCTAAATTTCCCGAAGGTTCATCGGCCAAAATTAACGAAGGTTTATTAATTAAAGCTCTAGCCACGGCAACCCGCTGCTGCTCGCCACCCGACATTGAATTTGGTTTATGTTGCGCCCTATCTTTTAACCCTAAAATATCTAACAAATGTAAAGCTTGTTTTTGCGCATCAGCTTTGCTTTTTTTAGCAATAAAAGCGGGTATGCAAACATTTTCTAAAGCTGTAAACTCGGGTAACAAGTGGTGAAACTGAAAAATAAAACCCAAATGTTGGTTTCTAAAAGCACTAATTGCTTTGGCATTTAAACCAGTAACGTTGGTGCTATTTATAAACACTTGGCCTTTAGTGGGTTTATCTAAAGTGCCAATAATGTGCAAAAAAGTACTTTTTCCTGCACCCGATGCACCTACAATACTTACCACTTCGCCAGCGTTAACACTAAGGTTTACACCTTTAAGTATTTCTAAACTACCATAATTTTTATAAATATTTTCGGCTTTTAGCATATTGGCAAAATAACAAATTATTTAAGGCTAAACTTTAGCTTTTTTTATAATTTTTGAAAGAAATTAATAAAAATTTAAAAATATATTTTGTTTTTGGTGTATGATTAGTACTTTCACAGCAAATATAACTCGAAGATGAACATTCACGAATATCAAGGTAAACAAATTTTAAAAAGTTTTGGCGTTCGCATTCAAGAAGGCATTTTGGCGCACACACCCGAAGAAGCTGTTGAAGCTGCAAAAAAATTAAAAGAAGATTATAACTCGAGTTGGGTAGTTATAAAAGCACAAATACATGCTGGTGGCCGTGGTAAAGGTGGCGGTGTAAAACTAGCCAAAAACTTAGATGAGGTTAAACAACGAGCTACCGATATTTTAGGTATGCAATTAATAACCCCACAAACTGGCCCCGAAGGTAAATTGGTAAGCAAAATTTTAGTTGCACAAGATGTGTATTACCCAGGTGCTAGTGAAACTAAAGAATTTTATGTTTCGGTTTTATTAAACCGAGCAAGTGGCCGCAACACCATTATGTACAGTACCGAAGGAGGTATGGATATTGAAGAAGTTGCCGAACATACACCACATTTAATTTTTAAAGAAGATATTGACCCCAAAGTTGGTCTGCAAGGTTTCCAAAGCCGTAAAATTGCTTTTAATCTAGGTTTATCGGGCAATGCTTTTAAAGAAATGACTAAATTTATTGCCGCTCTTTATAAAGCTTATGAAGTTACAGACTCGGCAATGTTTGAAATTAACCCTGTTTTAAAAACATCGGATGATTTAATTTTAGCAGTTGATGCTAAGGTAAATATAGATGATAACGCACTTTTTAGACATCCAGATTTTGCAGCAATGAGAGATACAGCTGAAGAAGATGCAACCGAAGTTGAAGCAAGCGAATCAAATTTAAACTATGTGAAACTTGACGGTAACGTAGGTTGTATGGTTAACGGCGCAGGTTTAGCTATGGCAACTATGGATATTATTAAAATTGCCGGAGGCGAACCTGCCAATTTTTTAGATGTTGGTGGTACAGCAAATGCTACAACAGTTAAAGCTGCATTCAATATTATTTTAAAAGACCCTAAAGTAGAAGCTATTTTAATTAATATTTTTGGTGGGATTGTACGTTGCGACCGTGTAGCCCAAGGCGTTATAGATGCTTACAAAGAAATGGGAACTATACGGGTACCAATTATTGTACGTTTACAAGGCACAAACGCAGTTGAAGCTAAAAAACTAATTGACGAATCGGGTTTGAAAGTTTTTTCCGCCATCTTATTAAAAGAAGCCGCCGATTTAGTGTCGGAAGTTTTAGCATAAAAATAATTTTTAAATAAAAAGAGGTTTTCTTTTATTAGGAAGCCTCTTTTTTTGTGGCTAATTTTTAAACAATAATTTATATCATTATTAATCACACTGGTATATTGATTATAAATCTGAGTTCGATTAATTAATATTGTTTATCATAATTATGATTTGGGCGTTTCCTGCCTGCCGGTAGGCAAGGTAACACGCCGACCGCTGCCTGCCTGCCGGCCGGCAGGCGGGCCGCTAACGTCGTTAACGCTTTAAAATCGTCAATAACATTGAATTACAGCAAATTATAGATTAATAATCAAACTCAGGTTATCAAGTATTTATAAAAAAACTCCAGTTTCTAATCAAATAATTCAATTACCCTTCAAAAATTTAAAATCAAATCGTTAAAACCGCTCCAAAAAAAATTACGTAGGTATGATTAATAAACGTATTTATAATTACTTAATTTTTGTTTCAATGGAAAATCTACAAAAAAATGATGAAAAGGAACTTTTAGAAGAGCAAAGTTTTTTTTCGAAAAGATTGCAACGCCGGTCGTTTTTACAGTATGCTGGTGCTGGTGCAGCGGGTATAGCATTAGTAGCTGCTGGCTGTAAAAAAAATAAAAATGATGATGAACCGCAATCGGGGGTTTATTTTGGTAGTGGCGATGTGGCCATATTAAATTATGCTTATGCCCTAGAACAATTAGAGGCAGCATTTTATACTAAGGTTATTATGAGCCAATACTCTGGTATAACCTCAGCCGAAACTGCTTTACTAACCGACATTAGAGACCACGAGGTAGCCCACCGCGAATTTTTTAAACTTGCTTTAGGTGCAAACGCAATTTCTGCATTAGAAGTTGATTTTTCTTCAATTGATTTTGGTAGCCGTACAAGTGTTTTAGCATCAGCAAAAGCATTCGAAGATTTAGGAGTATCTGCTTACAACGGAGCAGGTTTTTTAATTAAAAGCCCAGTGTACTTAACACTTGCGGGTAAAATTGTTTCGGTTGAAGCCAGACACGCAGCTTTAATTAGAGATTTAATTAGTCCTGGTACATTTGCCGACAATTTAACTGAAAATGCTTTAGATAAGGAATTACTTCCTCCTGCTGTATTAGCAATTGCTGGCCAATACATCAAAACAAAAATTAACGTAAGTGATTTACCAACATCTTAATATAAACTATTATGAATTTATTAAATATTATTCAGGAGATTGAAGAAATTGATCCCGAATTTCAAGAGAGAATTAACCCACGCAGAGCAGCTATAAAAAATATAACTAGTTTTGGTTCTAAAGTTGCACTTGCTGCATTGCCTTTTGCAATGGGTACAATGTTTAAAAAAGCTTACGGACAAACCACTACTGGTGCTGCCGGCGTTTTAAACTTTGCATTAACTTTAGAATATTTAGAATACGAATTTTATAGAGCTGCAGTGGCATCAAATGTTGTACCTGCAGGTGCAGCATTAACGGCTATTACCAAAATACGCGACCACGAATTTGCTCACGTTAATTTTTTAAAAGTTGCAATTAGCGGTGCAGGTGCAACTGCAATTGCTCCACTAACCGCTGCTAATTTTGATTTTACGGCCAATGGTGCATTTCAAGATGTTTTTTCTAATTACGACACGTTTTTAGCCGTTGCTTGTACATTTGAAGATACAGGTGTTAGAGCTTATAAAGGCCAAGCTCCAAATTTGATTGGAACTGGACCAATTTTAACGGCTGCTTTAAACATCCATTCTGTAGAAGCTCGTCATGCATCGCACATACGCCAAATGCGTAAAGCCCGAGGTGTAAATATTAAACCTTGGATAACTGGTGCCAACGATACGGGAGTTACAGCAGTAGCTGCAAGTTTTGAAGGCGAAGATAATATTACACAAGCAGGTGTAAAAATTACAGATATTCAAGGTGTTAACGGTAAAATATCGTTTAACGCAGCAACAGAATGTTGTGATGAGCCATTGACAAGAGCGCAAGTAGAGGCTATAGTTAAACCATTTTTTAGAACAATGTAATTTTAGGGTGGGTTTAGTGTAGGCTGTTGTTTGTAGAGACAACAGCCTTTTTTTATTCCCTTAACCCCAAAGGGGAACGTTGCTTGTGCTACAAATAGCTTTTCAATAATTATTTTGATAAACTTAAATAGTAAAATTAAGTTGATTTTACCTAGAATAATTAGGTGCTTCTTTGGTTATGGTAATATCGTGTGGGTGCGATTCGCGAATGCCCGACGATGTGATTTTTACAAATTGCGCTTGTTGCAAAGTAGCAATATCTTTAGCTCCACAATAACCCATACTGGCTTTTAAGCCACCAATGTATTGGTGCATAACTTCGGCTAAAGTACCTTTGTACGGCACACGTCCTACAATACCTTCGGGTACTAATTTCTTAATATCATCCTCTACATCTTGAAAATAACGGTCTTTCGAGCCTTGCTCCATTGCCTCCACCGAGCCCATCCCACGGTACGATTTAAACTTACGGCCTTCAAAAATAATGGTTTCGCCTGGCGACTCTTCGACCCCTGCAAACAACGAACCAGCCATAATAGAGCTTGCACCTGCTGCTATAGCTTTGGCAATGTCGCCAGTGTATTTTATACCACCATCGGCAATAATAGGAACGCCCAAACCAGCTACACCTTTTGCAGCCTCGTAAACGGCAAATAATTGCGGTACGCCAACACCCGCAATTATGCGGGTGGTACAAATTGAACCTGGCCCAATTCCCACTTTTATGCCATCGGCACCAGCATCGGCCAAAGCTTTAGCACCTGCCGCTGTGGCAATATTACCTGCAATTACTTGCAAATTAGGGTAAGCTGCTTTTACTTCTTTTAACTTATCAATAACGCCTTTAGAGTGCCCGTGGGCAGTATCAATAGCAATAACATCAACCTCGGCTTTTACTAAAGCTTCTACACGTTGCATGGTATCGGCGGTAACGCCAACGGCTGCGCCTACACGTAAACGGCCGTGTTCATCTTTACAAGCGTTCGGAAATTTTTTAACTTTTTGAATATCCTTAAAAGTAATTAAACCACTTAGTTTGCCTAAATCATTAACTACTGGTAATTTTTCTATTTTATGATTTTGTAATAAAGCTTCGGCTTGGATAAACGTGGTGCCCACAGGTGCGGTTACTAAATTTTCTTTGGTCATAACCTCGCTAATAGGCTGGTTCATATCTTTTTGAAAACGCAAATCGCGGTTGGTAATAATTCCTACCAAAACATTATCATGAGATATTATAGGTATGCCTCCAATTCTAAATTCTTTCATTATCTGAAAAGCATCGCCAACTTTAGCATCTTTATGCAAGGTTACTGGGTCTTGTATCATCCCACTTTCCGATCGTTTTACACGGCGAACTTCATTGGCTTGTGCCTCTATACTCATATTTTTGTGTAAAAAACCGATACCACCAGTTTGCGCAATGGCAATAGCAAGTTTAGAATCGGTTACAGTATCCATAGCTGCCGAAACTATAGGTACATTTAGTTTTATGGTTTTGGTAAGATAGCTTGAAGTATCAACATCGCGAGGTAAAACCTCTGAATATGCGGGTATTAGAAGTACGTCGTCGTAGGTTAAACCGTCTGATATAAATTTGGAGGATTGAGGTTGCATTGCAAATAAATTTAGGGTGCTTTACTTGCGGAACAAAGATATGCTTTTTATTTAGAAATCAATTTTAAATTTAGGGCATGTTGTTCTACGGGCTGCATGGCCTACGATTTGGAGTTAAACTTTACAAAATATAACAGACCACTACCTTTATTTTAAGTATAAGTTTATAAGATGCTGATTTACAAACATTAATGCTTATATTTGTATTTTAAAAAACCTTTTTTAAAATATTTTACATGTAGTAATTTAATATTTTTTAAGATTTCAATAAAAACAAAAACCATCTTATAATACTTAATGGATTTGTAAATTCCTAAAATCATTAAAAAATAACAAAAACAACCACCAAATTTATGGGTACTTATTAATTTTATTAACTAAACAAACGCAAGTTCTTCTTTATAAATACCATTTGTGTAAACACATTATTGCCCGTAACTGGTTGCTATTTTAAATCAACTTTGGCCATGGATTAATAATTATGCCATTGCTTCTTTCTTGAGCTGTTTTACCTGTATAACATAAAACTGTTTTTATTTTTTGTTTGGATGCTAAATTTTTAAAATACAGTAATCCGTTTTGGTAATCGCTACTTATGGTTGCACCCGCTTTAATTTCTATTGCGGTTAAGGTAGGATTGTCTAGCAATACATCTAATTCGTTGCCTGTTTTATCTCGCCAGTAATATAAATTATCTTGTAAGCCGTTATTTAAACGTTGTTTAAGCAGGTCTATAATTACCATATTTTCAAACAAACTACCTTTTAATGCATGCGTATTTACCTGATTTTGATTTTGTATACCCAACAAGCTACAAGCAATTCCTGTATCGTAAAAGTATAATTTGGGGGCTTTAATTACCCTTTTATTATAATTATTGTAATAAGGTCTTAATAAATAAATAATGTAGCTAGATTGTAAAATATACAACCAAGATTGTACCGTTTTGGCATCAATACCACAATCGTTACCTAACGATTGTAGGTTGAGTAACTGCCCGGTACGACCAGCGCAAAGCCGTAAAAATTTCATAAACAAACTTAAATCCGAAATATTTTTAATTTGTCTTACATCTCTTTCTACATAAGTGCTTATATAATTTGGGTACCAATCTGTTGCTAAAATATGCTTATACAAAGGTTCGGGGTAACTGCCATTAAAAATATGATGCTCGAAATTGTTTAACAATTTTGCTATTTTTAATTCTTTTAAACTGCAAGGCAACAGGTGTACATAAGCCACCCTACCTGCTAAAGTTTGAGAAATATTTTGCTGCATTAAAAAATTATTACTGCCACTTAAAATAAAAAAACCTGGTTTAGGGTTTTCGTCTACAATTTGTTGTATATAAGAAAACAATTGTGGCAATTTTTGAATTTCATCTAAAATAGCACCATTTTTAAATTGTTTTAAAAACCCATTTGGGTCGGTGGTTGCAAAATCTGCAACATCAGGATTTTCTAAAGATACATAAGGTTTGCGTGGAAATACCTGCCTGCAAAGGGTAGTTTTACCGCTTTGCCTTGGCCCAACAACAGCAACCACTCTAAATTTAGAAGCTAACTGTTTTAACTTAATTTTACTAACACGCTGTAACATAACATAAATGTATAATAAATTTGTCCTAATCGGGAATTTAATTCCTGATTAGGACAAATTTATTTTTTAACGTATTAGTAAATAGGTAATTGTATTTTTTTATTTTTTTACCTATATCAAACCAAAATCCAGCTTCTGCTGTATAATGTTTCTTTAATCTATTGTGTTTATATTATTTAAAAATTCTTTAAAGAATTAACCTGCAATAATGTCAAATTTAATAAGCTCACCAACAATAGTTGTATTTTTATGTAAGTTAGGATTAACACCGAATTTGCATGAAATTAGTTGAATAATTAACGTGTTATAATTCCTTGTTTTACATAAAAAAAGCTTTTCTTTTGTCTTTTAGGATGCTTAAACAATGTAGAGAGATGTTATATAAAACAAAAATTTAATTTTTGCCAAATACAAAAACTACCAAGTAAAAATACGCTGGTTAAATCTATAAAAAACACTCCAAGTAGCATAACTATAGCCTGTTGCATTGCTTTTTACTTCATTACTTTTCAAAGTAACTACAAAATTGGTTGACCATCTAGGAGAAGAAAAACTTGCCCCAACATCTTGAACAAAAACCAATGCATTAGTATCAAATGTAACAGGGCCTTTATCAACATTAAATAATCCACCACTAATTGTACCGTCGTAAGCAACAAAGTTAAGCTGGGGTTTAAGAAAAATAAAAAACTCATTTTTGTATTTTTGGTTAATTTTGCTTGATTTATTACTCACTAAGCTATTAAAACTTACTGATTGGTAAAGCGGATTTACTTTACCTAAACGCATTAAAACCCCAATATTAGCACCCGAAAAAGTATTACCAAGCAAAGCAGATGATAATGCGGTAACATCTAAACTTTTGCTTTTGGTACGATAAAACAATTTGTTATATTCTGCCGAAAGGTTTAAACCCAACTCGTTTTTAACCTGATAATCCCATCCTTGGGGTTTAAAAACATTTAATAATTTATGGTAGGATGTTTGAATTTCTTGCCCTAAAGCATTTGGCCCAATGGTACCAATTTGCGCACTAACCCTTAAAATTTTTTCTGTTTTGTAAAACCAATTAAATGACGAACCTAGGTAAAGATAAGCCGCAAAAGGGCGGTCGTGGGTTGATGGGTCCGGAGCTTTAGCAAAAAATGGATTATATATTCTATGACCCGATTCTAGTTCGAAAATCTTTTTTTCAATTATTTGAGTTGAATCTGGCTGCTTTAAACAATGCCTGTAATGAAACGAATTACCATTGGTAAAATACCTATCTTTTTTAGATATGTAGAAATCGTTGGACGATGAAGTTCCAATTTCATCAGAATAAGGCTGAGAAAAAGCTTTTGCAAAACTTAAAAAAAATAAAATAAAAGGTATTTTAAACAAAGAAGAAATAGTTTTAGAATTAAGATGGCACATTAACAATTTAGTGATAGTTGTTTACAAATAAACTAAATTACACCAAAGTAAAATTAAGTTTATAACTTATCAATTAGTTACCAAAACCATTATTTAGGTAAATAAAATATTTTAATTTGATAATTTTGTATAGCTAAGTGATATATTATGTAATATTAAATCATTTAAAATAATTTTCAAAAAAAAAATGGTTTGTACTTACATACAAACCATTTAATAACCTAAATAGTATTAACAGTATTGATCAAAAGCATTTGCTAAATTATCGGCAATCATTTGTGCAGGCCTACCTTCAATTTGGTGGCGTTCTATAATATGCACTAGTTTACCATCTTTAAATAAAGCCATTGCTGGCGATGATGGAGGGTAAGGTAACATATAATTACGGGCAGCATCAACGGCTTCTTTCTCTACACCTGCAAAAACAGTAATTAATTTATTGGGTTTATTTAGGTTTGAGGCAGCAATTTTAGCTGCTGGCCTCGCATTTGCCGCAGCACAACCACAAACCGAGTTAATTACTACAAACGTAGTTCCATCACCTTCAATGGCATTTTTAACCGATTCGGCAGTTTTTAAATCTTCAAAACCAGCATTTGTTAAATCGGTACGCATTGGAGCAACTAAATAATCTGGATACATAATTTTTTCTCTTTAATTAAATGCAAACTTAAAAAATCCTTTTTTGGAAGCAACAATTATAATTTTGTTTTACGTTTAAATTACTAAAAGTATTTGATTTGGATAAACGAATATAAAACGAAAAACTTTAATCACAATCTATAATTGAATAAAATTCAGTGTTTTAAAATCAATAATTATTGTTTCAAGTAAAAAAACTAGATGTGGTTAACAAACCGTATATATATTAAAACTTAATTAAAAATGAAAACTCAAATATTTATTCTATCCCTTATTGCTTGCACAACATTCGCTGCATACGGACAAACAAAAAGGACAAACGGAGAAGTTGAAAAATCTCGTTCAATTTTTAAAGTTGAATTAAAGAAAAAATTAAGTGCCACAGCATACCAAGTTATGGTAAATAAAGGTACGGAAGCAACTTTTAAAAACGCATATCACGATAACCATGAAAAAGGAATTTATGTGAGTGCTGCTACTGGTGAGCCCCTTTTTAGTTCGGAAGATAAATTTGACTCGGGTACGGGTTGGCCAAGTTTTAGTAAACCTATTAACGATAAATTCGTTGCCGTTGCAACAGATAATAGTTTTGGTATGAGCAGAGATGAGGTTATTGAACGAGCTAATGGATTACATTTAGGTCATGTTTTTAACGATGGCCCGCAACCTACCGGTTTAAGATATTGTATAAATTCGGCTGCGTTAAAATTTATTAAAAAATAATTTATAAATGTTACGAAGAGTTGCGTTAGGGATAGCAATGAAAATCAATTTTGCTTATCCCAAACATCGCAATATGCACATGTTAATGCAAAATTATTGCAATGAACCTGCCTACCGGCAGGCAGGTAGCCCGCCCTTTTTAGGGAACGCCCAAATATTACCAAGTATTAAAAAATGTTACGATAACCAAACTGCAGTTGGCTTTACGTTAAAACCAGTTTTTAATATGTGTTCGTAATCTAAACCAACAGTTAAATCAACCCACTCGGGGTTTATGCCTCTAATAATGCGTTCTTTTTGCGCTCTAGTAAAACGATTAACTGCTTTAAATCTATAATCGGCACTTTCTTCGTCACGCAATTCTTCAAAATAAACCAAACGAGTTAATTGTTGCCCCGCATCAAAAAACAGGTTAGGCATTGTACGGTAAAAACTCATGGTTTTCATCATATTTGTACTTAAACCCACGTGTAAATTATTTCGGTTGCGGTCGGTTACTATAAACACATACTTTTTCATAATGCTGGTTTTAAATTGTTAAAAAAAATATTTTTTTATCTAATTATTATTACTAATTTTATTGGCACAATAATACTAAATAATTTAGTATTTGCAAATTTTTTTAGAAATGGGAAAAATATCAGAAAATATAAAATATTTAAGAAAGAAAAAG
>JAYULE010000013.1:0-20364 GCA_043763845.1 Sphingobacteriales bacterium | reverse complement strand
CTAATAACTCTTCAAAATAATTGCCACCGCCTGCTTGTTTCAGCATCTCATCATTCATCGTAAATCCTTTTACAATGTATTCCTTTAGCCTTGCTGTAGCCCATTGGCGAAACTTTGTACCCTGATGACTTTTTACCCTGTAGCCTACAGAAATGATAACATCAAGGTTGTAAAATTTTACAGGTTTATCGGAATTTGCAATGTGCAAATTTTGCACATTGCTTTTTTCGTCTAATTCATTCTCTTCAAATACGTTATTGATGTGTTTGGTAATAACTGTTCTGTCTTTACCAAACAGTTCAGCCATTTGAGCTTGTGTAAGCCAAACGGTTTCGTTTTCAAGTCGAGTTTGTATTTTGGTTGCCCCGTCTTCTGTTTGGTAAATAATAATTTCTGAACTCTGACTCATCTGTATGTATTATGATTTTTTTGATTTGTAAGATTCTTCCGATTTCTTGATATTATTTTTTTTAACCGTCTTAATCAAATCAATCATATTTAAGATAATTTAATTTCTTATTCTAAATCGTATTTTTAAGTAAACTGTATTAAAATATCACTCCCCCAACCACTTTGCCAATACCTTAAGCTGAAATTCGCTAGCACCATCCATCTTACGAATTTCAAATTTTTTGTTTCGACTTGCTTTAAGCGTTACCAAAATATTTTTTTCTATTCCATCTCTATCAACAATAAAAACCAAACTGTCGCCAACCTTTTTCTCCGAAATTATTTGGGGTAAATTATCGGGTTTTAAACCATCAATGGTTACTATTTTATCGTTAACATTTAACCCTGCTAAAAAAGCGGCACTGTTTGTAGCTACGTTGCGAATTGTTAAATTATTATTTATAAAGCTTGCGTTAGCCCCTAAATACGGCGTACTAATGCCACTATTTTTATCGTCGATTTGTAACCCGGCATAACCCAAGTAAGTACTAAAATCAATATCAACAGTCCCGTTTATATAATTATCGTAAATAAAACTTAGGTGCTTACCCGCAAATTGTTCTAAAACGGCTCTAAATTCGGCATCGGTATAGCCACGTTTAAGTTTTTTGTAATATTTATTATAAGCAAACTGCATGGCATCATCTAAACTATATTTACCCTCGCTATGGTGTAAAATGGTTAAATTAATAACGGTTGCAATTAAAGCTCCCTTATTGTAGTAAGAAATACTGGTATTTGCCGAGTTTTCGTTAGGGCGGTAATATTTTATCCATGCATTAAAACTAGCCTCACTTAAGCATTGCACTTTATTACCTGGCTGGTTGGCAATGGCATTAATATCGTTTTCTAGCTCGGCCAAAAAATTGGTTTGGTTAATAATTTTTGCTTTCAAGCTTATTAAGTTTTCGTAATAAGCTGTAAAACCTTCGGCAATCCAAAGGTTGGTAGTGTAGTTTTCTTGGTCGTAGTTAAATGGCCCTAACGCAATTGGGCGCAATCTTTTTACATTCCACAAGTGAAAATACTCGTGTGCAACTAAACTTAAAAATCCTTTGTATGTATTTTCATCGGTGTAGCCTAATCTGGTAGCACCCAAAACTGTGCTGTTTTTATGCTCTAAACCTCCGCCCCCAGCGGCATAATTATGTACAATGAATACATAACGTTTGTTGGGGTTTTCGCCAAAAATAGCTGTTGCTGTTTCAACAATTTTGGCCATATCGGTTTTTAATAACTCGGTATTATAGTTACCACCATTTACCATGGCCACTTCGTGTTTTACACCTGCAGCTTCAAAATAAAAAATATCTTGGTTGCCAATTTCTATTGGGCTATCAAACAACTGGTCGAAATTTTTGGCGTAAAATGAATTGGTTTTGTTAGGCAATGCCTCTAAAGAAGTTGATATTTTTTTCCATCCTTGTATAGGATTAATTTTTACAATAACCGGTTGATTTAGTTGCTTATCAACAAACATAAAAATATCAGGACACGATAAAAATGCATGGTCGGCATCAACAAAGCTAGTACGTACCGATACTTCAAAAGCATAAACCCTATAATTAATAACCACACTTTTTTGGTTTTCGGTATTAATTACCCAACTGTTTTTTGTAGTTTGTTGCACATTTATGGGCTTGCCCGCACTACTTTTTGCTGTAAAATTTTCTATATTTTTAGAAAACTCTCGTATTAAGTACGAGCCTGGTGCCCAAACCGGCATTTTAACGGTTGTACTTTTGGCGTTTATGTTTGTGATAGCCATTTGCATTTCTGCATAATGCGCCTGTGGGTGTAAAAAAGAGACTTCGAAATTAACGTTGGCACTGTTTTGGGCACTAGTTTGGGTACTAATCATTAAAGAAGCAATAAAAATTAATGTGGCGGTTAAATGTAGTTTCATAAGTATATTTTTTCAAATTTAACAAAGAAAATTTGTTGAACTGCATTTGTTGAAGTTTTTAAAAATTAACAAAAAACTAAGCCCTACATTTGCTGTTTAGTTAAAAGTTTTAATAAGAAATATGAAAATTAAGCATTTTATTTATTTGGCAATTGCTTTGCTTTTAGGTTATTTAATTTTTAACAGGATTACAAAAAATGGAGAAGCTGGATCCGCTGATTCAAAAGTTGCCAAAGATAAAAGTGCTAAACCTACGGCTGTTTTTGTAAACGGATTGGTTATAAAATTACAAAATTTTACCAATTCAATTACCGTTTCGGGAACTATTGAGGCTAACGAGCAAGTGCAAATACGTAGCGAAATAGCGGGCTTAGTAAAAAGTATTAATTTTGCCGAAGGTACTTTTGTTAATAAGGATGCCTTACTTTTAAAAATTGATGACCGCGAACTGCAAGCTCAATTATTGCAAGCTAAAACTAAGCAAAGTTTGGCTGCCGAAAACGAAGCCCGATCCGCTAAACTTTTGAAAGCTGATGCTTTAAGTATAGAAGAATATGAAAACGTTAATGCCGAGTTAAAATTATTGCAAGCACAAACGCAATTAGTTAAAGCCCAGCTTAGTAAAACCGAAATTAGGGCTCCTTTTGCAGGGATGATTGGTTTGCGCAATATATCTAACGGGGCATATTTAACCCCAACTACCGATATTGCCAATTTATTAAGTACCAATATTGTAAAAATTACTTTCTCTGTACCCGAAAAATATGCACAACGCATTAAAAATGGTTCGGATATTACGTTTACCGTTTCGGGTTCATCAACTGTTTTTACTGCAACTATTTATGCCACCGAACCCAGTATTAATGCCGCCACACGCACTTTAATTTTAAAGGCAAAAGCCAATAACGCCAAAGATTTGTTGCTGCCTGGTACTTTTGCAAATATTAATTTGCCTTTACAAACCATTAAAAATGCCATTTTAGTACCAACGCAAAGTATTGTTCCTGTTTTAAATGGTAAGCAAGTTTTTATCAGTGTAAACGGCAAAGCAAAAGCTGTTATGGTACAAGCAGATATTCGCACAAACGAAAATGTGTTAATAACCGAGGGTTTAAAACCAGGCGATACTTTATTAACTACCGGCACAATGTTGTTAAAAAACGATATGACCGTTAAAGTAAACCTACAATAAACTCTATATAATGAGCATTTCTACCACCAGCATAAAACGCCCTGTTTTGGCAATTGTAATGAATTTAATGTTGATACTTTTCGGCATTATTGGCTTTACGTTTTTGGGTATTCGCGAATTCCCATCTATAGACCCACCTGTGGTTTCCGTTCGTACCAGTTACCCTGGGGCAAATTCCGATATTATTCAATCGCAAATTACCGAACCGTTAGAAAAATCGTTAAACAGTATTGATGGTATAAAAAATATATCATCGGCAAGTAACCAAGGTTCAAGTTCAATTACTGTGGAATTTGATTTAAACAAAAATATTGAAGAAGCCGCAAACGATGTGCGAGATAAAGTATCGCAAGCGGTGCGCCAATTACCTAACGATTTAGATGGTGCACCTGTAGTTTCAAAAGCCGATGCAAACTCGGATGCCATAATTTCTATGACCATACAAAGCGATAAACGAAATATTTTAGAGCTAAGCGATTTTGCCGAAAACGTAATTGCCCAACGTTTGCAAACCATACCGGGTGTATCAACCGTACAAATTTGGGGGCAAAAAAAATATGCCATGCAGTTATGGCTCAATCCAGAGAAACTTTCTTCTTACGGATTAACGCCTTTAGATGTACGTAACGCCTTGCAAAAGCAAAATGTTGAGCTACCATCGGGCAAAATAGCAGGCGATAATACCGAACTAAGTGTAAAAACAGTGGGCAACTTAAGTAGCGAAGAGGAGTTTAATAACCTAATAATTAAAAATGATGGCATCAATGTAGTACGATTTCAGGATGTTGGCAACGCGGTTTTAGGTCCCGAGAACGAGGAAACCATTCTTCGATCGTCGGGTGCGCCAATGGTTGCAACAGCAATTGTACCCCAGCCTGGGGCAAATTATTTAGATATAGCCACCGAGTTTTATAAACGTTACGATGCCTTAAAAAGAGAACTCCCAAAAGATTATAAATTAAATATTGCATTAGATAATACGGTTTTCATCAAACAATCGGTATTGGAGGTTGGCGAAACGCTCTTAATTTCCCTCATTTTAGTTATCCTAATTATTTATTTGTTTTTTAGAGATTGGGGAATAGCTTTTAGGCCTTTAATTGATATCCCGGTTTCGTTAGTTGCTACTTTTTTTGTGATGTATTTAATGGGATTTTCTATTAACGTACTTACTTTATTGGCCATAGTTTTAGCCACAGGTTTAGTAGTTGATGATGGGATTGTAGTAACCGAAAATATATTTAAAAAGGTAGAGGAAGGAATGTCGCCTTTTGAGGCTGCCATTGCGGGAGCAAACGAGATATTTTTTGCAGTAATTTCTATTTCGGTAACATTAGCAGCAGTGTTTTTACCTGTAATATTTTTAGAAGGTTTTGTTGGGAGGCTTTTTAGAGAGTTTGGTGTAGTAATTGGTGCTGCGGTATTAATTTCGGCATTTGTATCGCTTACGTTAACGCCCATGTTAAATGCTTATTTGATGAAAGGCGGGCCTAAAAAATCTAATTTTTACAATAAAACCGAACCTTATTTTTTAATGATGAACGATAGTTACCAATTATCGTTAAACAATTTTTTAAAACATAAATGGCTGGCGTTCCCAATTATTTTGGTTTGTTTTGGTTTGATTTTTTTGTTTTTTAACATCCTACCCAAAGAAACCGCCCCATTAGATGATAGAAGCGGAATTAATATGAGTATTAGTGCTCCAGAAGGCTCATCTTACGAATATACCGATGCTTTTATGCAAAAATTAGATGGTGTAGTTAAAGATTCTATCCCCGAAAAGGCAGCCAATATTGCAGTAACCTCACCCGGTTTTGCTGGTTCGGGAGCAACAAACACTGGTTTTTTTAGAATACGATTAACCGAACCCGACGAAAGAGAGCGCACTCAAATGCAAATTGCTGGTCAGCTTACAAAAATTGCCAAAGATTTTTCCGAAGCTAAAGTGTTTGTAATTCAGCAACCTACCATTGCAGTTGGGCGGGCTCGAGGGTTGCCCATACAATACATTATACAGGCTAACGGTTTTAAGCAGCTGCAAAACAAAATTCCGGCTTTTATGGACGAGATTGCTAAAGACCCTACTTTTACCATAACCGATGTAAACCTAAAATTTAACAAACCCGAATTGTATGTTAGCATTGATAGAGATAAGGCACAAAACCTAGGAGTATCGGTAATTGATGTTGCACAAACTTTACAGCTTTCGCTGAGTGCGCAACGCTTTGCCTACTTTACAATGGCAGGCAAGCAATACCAAGTTATTGGGCAATTTAACCGGCAACAACGCAACCAACCTGGTGATTTAACCTCTATTTTTGTGCGCAATAACAATAACCAAATGATACAATTAGATAATTTGGTAACTATAGAAGAACGCAGCAATCCGCCACAATTGTTTCGTAACAATAGGTTTTCATCTGCAACGGTATCGGGTGGTTTAGCCCCCGGCAAAACTATTGGCGATGGCATTGCCGCAATGGAAAGGGCTAAAGAAAAAATATTGGACGATACTTTTTCAACCGATTTAGCAGGCGAATCTCGAGATTTTAAAGAAAGCAGTTCTAATACTTTATTTGCTTTTGGCTTAGCATTATTATTGGTTTATCTGATTTTGGCTGCACAATTCGAAAGTTTTTTAGACCCTGTAATTATTATTTTAACCGTTCCGTTAGCGGTTGCAGGTGCATTATTTTCTCTTTGGCTTTTAAATCAAAGTTGGAATATTTTTAGCCAAATAGGTACCATTATGTTAATAGGTTTAGTAACCAAAAACGGTATTTTAATTGTGGAGTTTGCCAATCAATTAAAGGAAAAAGGTATGCCCATTGCCGTTGCAATACGAGAAGCTTCGGTATCGCGATTACGCCCCATTTTAATGACAAGTTTGGCAATATCATTAGGCGCTTTACCCATAGCAATGGCTTTGGGTGCAGCAGCAAAAAGCCGAATGAGTATGGGTACAGTAATTATTGGCGGCACATTATTTTCGCTTTTTTTAACCCTGTTTGTTATTCCTGCAATTTATTTATATTGGAGCAAAGCACATAAAACTAACCCAGCACAAAAAGCTTTGGATGAAATGGAAATGCAAAAAAAATTAAATTAAGAATGAAATTATTTTTTAAAATTTATGTGTTTATTTTGTTGGTTTTGTTAACCAACATTTTGCAAGCACAGCAAAAATTAAGTCCACAACAGGCCATAGCCATAGCTTTAGAAAACAATTATGCCATTAAATTAAGTAATAATAATAGCGCCATTACAAGTAATAATGTAAGTTTAGGTAATGCCGGGTTTTTGCCCAGTATTACAGCCAATTTAAATGATAACAACCGGGTTGAAACCAGCAAAGTAGATTTAGCATCGGGGCAAACCCGCGAAGCAATAAACGCACCAACCGCTAACATAAATTACGGTGTTGGTTTAACTTGGCGTATTTTTGATGGCTTGCAAATGTTTGCTACCTACAAAGGTTTAAAAGAATTACAAAAACTAGGCGACCTTAACGCCAGGCTTACCGTACAAAACACCATTTCCGATGTTTTAATAGCTTATTATGAAGTAGTTACACAAGAAAAACAATACCAAGCAGGAAAAACAGCTTTAGATGTTTCGGCATTGCGTTTAAAAAATGCAAACAGCAGGTACACTATTGGTAAAGGAGCAAAGCTAGAAGTTTTAGCAGCAAAAGTAGATTTTAACACCGATACTACGCAAATTTTAAGACGGCAAGATGCTATAAAATCTGCTAAAATACGTTTAAATGATTTATTAGCTAGAGACGCTAAAACTGAATTTTCTGTTGAAGAAAATATTATAATAGACCCTAGTTTAATATACGAAAACCTAGTTTCACAAACCGAAACACAAAACCCCGATTTGCAAGCCGCCTTAATTAATCAACGCATTGCAAAATTTAATTTGCAACAAATAAAAGGCACACGTTACCCTGTTTTAGGTTTAACATCGGGTTATAATTTTCAAAATTCTACTGCACCACCAACAAGTTTTGCACTTCGCTCTAATGTACGTGGTTTTAATTATGGCTTTACGGCATCGTTCAATATTTTTAACGGTTTTCAGCAAACCCGCATCGAAAAAAACGCTAAAATAGAACTTGATAATGCCGCATTAGAGCTACTGCAAGCAAAACAAACCGTAAATTCATCGTTACTAAATGCCTACCAAAGCTACCAAACCAATATTAAGCTTATTGGCTTAGAAGAAAAAAATGTAGCGGTAGCCCAAGAAAACCTGAAAATTACCTTAGAAAAATACCGTTTAGGCAGCATTGTACCACTTGAATTGCGGGAAGCACAACGTAACTTTTTAGATGCAAATGTGCGCTATTTAAATGCGTTGTACGATGCAAAACTTTCGGAAATTGGAATTAAAGAGATTATTGGAAAAATAACTTTTTAGTTTTTGGGTATTTCTTTTTAAATTGATACCATGGCTTTAAGCGATGGTATTAATAAGTTCTTAATTGAGCATATATTCTAACAATTGATATAATATTAAACAAAAGTAAACACTTATTGTAGATTATATATAATTTTGAATATTAAACACCACCTGTTTATCTAAAAAAAGTTGTTAAAC
Source organism: Sphingobacteriales bacterium (assembly GCA_043763845.1). Lineage (GTDB taxonomy): Bacteria > Bacteroidota > Bacteroidia > Sphingobacteriales > Sphingobacteriaceae > Pseudopedobacter. Next base: position 12,208 of record JAYULE010000013.1, on the reverse strand, counting down.
GGTTTGTTATTTTTGTAAAATGATTTTAACGGATACACATACCCATATTTACTATTTAGAAACCATAAATGAGCTGCAAACACAAATAGATTTATGCTTACAAAATAACGTAAAACGACTTTTTTTACCTTGTGTAGATGTTGCATCAATAGCTAAAATAGAAAGCATTTGCCAAAGCTACCCCACACTTTGTTTCCCAATGTTAGGTTTACACCCCTGTGATGTTAAAGATGATTTTGAACAAAATTTACAAATTATACAAGAAGCTTTTAATCGCTTAAACCCTTGTGCTATCGGCGAAATTGGTATAGATTTATTTTGGGATAAAACTTTTGTAAAACAACAAACCAAGGCTTTTAATTTACAAATAACTTGGGCTAAAGAAAATAATTTACCGATAAATATTCACTGTCGTGATGCTTTTGATGAAGTTTTTGAAGTTTTAGAAAGTTATAAAGGCAACCATTTGCGGGGAATTTTTCATTGTTTTACTGGCAACTTACAACAAGCACAAAAAGTAATTAACTTGGGTTTTTATTTAGGAATAGGTGGAGTGGTTACTTATAAAAATAGTGGATTAGCTGAAGTTATAGCACAATTAAGTTTAGAAAACTTGGTATTAGAAACCGATGCTCCATATTTAGCACCAGTACCTTTCAGGGGCAAACCAAATCAAAGTGCATATTTGGTACATATTGCTCAAAAAATTGCTGATATTTACCAAACTTCAATCGAAAATGTGGCAGAAATTACTACACAAAATTCAATAAAGGTTTTTGGAATGTAGGCGCAAAACCTTTTTTACAAAAAAAATTAAACTATAAGAATGACTAAAATATTTGTAATGTACACTGGCGGCACTATTGGTATGATTACCGATTTTGAAACTGGCGTATTAAAACCATTTAATTTTGAACAAATTATAGAAAATGTTCCTGAATTAAGAAGAATGAATTACGAATTAACCATTCATTCGTTCGAGCCGATTATTGATTCGTCGGATATGACGCCTGAAATTTACGCCACTCTTGCCGAATTAATTAGAGATAATTATGATGAACATGACGGTTTTGTAATTTTACATGGTAGCGATACAATGGCGTTTACTGCATCTGCATTAAGTTTTATGTTAGAAAACTTAAGCAAACCTGTAATTTTTACAGGTTCGCAACTGCCCATAAGTGCCGTACGTACTGATGCTAAAGAAAATTTTATTACTGCGTTAGAAATAGCATCGGCCAAGGTTGACGGTAAAAGCCGAGTGCCTGAAGTGTGTATATATTTCGAGAATAAATTATTTAGAGGTAACCGTACTTTTAAGTACAATTCGGCAAAATTTGAGGCTTTTAGGTCGCCAAATTACCCTGTTTTAGTTGAAGCGGGTGTACATATAAAATACAACCATACAGCAGTGTTAAAAAGCGATGGCGCACCACTAAAAGTACATACCAATCTTAGCAATGCCATTGCAGTATTAAAATTGTACCCAGGTATTAGTCCTCAAATTGTTGATGCCGTTCTAAACTCTGATGCAGAAGCTATAATTATGGAAACTTTTGGTGCTGGCAATACTACAACCGCCAAATGGTTTTTAGATAAGCTGCGTTACGCTATAGAAAACGGTAAAATAATTATTGATATATCGCAATGTAAAGTAGGTTCGGTAGAAATGGGCCGATACGAAACCAGTAGCGAACTTAAAAAAATGGGTGTTGTTAATGGTTATGATATGACTTTTGAAGCAGCCGTTACTAAATTAATGTATCTTTTAGGAAGAAATTACCCTAAAGATAGATTATTGCGTAGGCTAAGTAATTCGCTAAGGGGTGAGTTAACAAAGAATTGATTATTTAAAGTCGTTAGTCAGGGGAGTCGAAATAGTCGTAAGTCAATTAGTTGTAAGTCAGGGGAGTCGAAATAGTCGTAAGTCAATTAGTTGTAAGTGAGGGGAGTCGAAATAGTCGTAAGTCAATTAGTTGTAAGTCAGGGGAGTCGAAATAGTCGTAAGTCAATTAGTTGTAAGTGAGGGGTGTCTCGTCCTGAAAAAAGTTTACACTTTTTTTAATTACTTCTGTTTAACGTTTACAATTATAAATAAATCCTGAATACGGTTTACAATTTATATTTTTGTGTCGCCGATGAAAGCGGAAATAGGCGCTGCTGAGGAGCAACTTATCAGGAAATAAATCGGTGGTTGATGATTAAATTATTATAAAGGCTGGGTTTTATACCTGGCTTTTTTAATTTAATCGGAAACCCCAATGCCTAAAAAAAACCTATTATTTTACCATCATTGCCTCCCTGCCTACCGAGCAGGCAGGCTTTTTTTTCTTGTTTATTTGATAATAATTTTTCCATTTTTTAGGGATTTCTCCTGTTAATAAATGAGCCTCTACAGGTTTTAAATCGTTGATGCTATTGTGTGGTCTTAAAAAATTATAGGTGCTTATAGCAACGGCAATTGCCTTTTGTGCCGCCGTAAAATTCAGATATTTATGTTCTAATAATTCTGTTTTTAGAATACCATTTAATCTTTCAGCTACCGAATTTTCTAATGGATCGCCATTTTCAGTCATTGAAATTCTCACGGCATTATCTTCCAATAGCTTTACATATTCATCACAACAATACTGCACACCTCTATCGCTATGATGTATCAGGTTACTTACATCTTCGGCACCAGCCAAAGCCATTTTTAGTGCCTGGAATGGCCCTTCAGCTTTTAGGCTTGTACACAAACAAAAACCTACTATTTTATGGCTATATGCATCGGTAATTAAGCTTAAATATGCAAAGCCAACACCAACGTGTATGTAGGTTATATTGCTTACCCACAGCTGGTTTGCTGCCAAAGGTATAAACCCGTTAATAAGGTTTGGGTACTTCTTGTACCGATGCTTAGAAAAGGTGGTTATACAACCTTTCTGTTTCTGTTTTACTACTAAAAGTCCACAATCTGATAACAAACCAAAAAACGCATCCCGACCTATTTGAAAACCGTGGTTTTGTAAAAAAACACCCATCTCGCCTAACAATTTTCTTGTTCCGATATGCTTTTGTAGTACTCGGTATTTAAGCACTTCTGCTATAATTATTTCCGCTTCGTAAGTTTTTTGTTGGATGTATTTAATACCTTGATAATATCCCTGCCGTGAGCAATTAAGAAGCAAACAAAGGTCGTTTATACAACGTGGATTCCTTTGCCCTACTGTTTCTACCGCTTGGTGCCAGACTTTTTTCGGATATTGATTTTTAGGTCTTTCTCCGCTATATCTATCATCGCATTTAGCAACTCGGTACGTAGCCTTTCTTTACGTAATTCTTCTCGAAGTTGACTTACCTCTGTAGGCACTTCAACTTCGGTTAATGCCAAAGGTTTTGTTTTTGTTTTCATACTCGTTTCGGGCTTGCCTCTAAATTTTACAACCCACGAATGTATTATTCTAAAATCAATTCCGTGTTTCTCTCCTAAGGCTCAATCGGTGCTTTTTTCTAATAAATACTCGGCTATGATAGCCTCTTTTAACCCTACACTAATTTCTATTTTATCCATGTTTTTACACTTTTTAGTGTAAACCTATTTCAGGACGAGACAAAAACTTTTTGCAGCACAATGGTTGTCGCAAAAATTAACCTAACTTGTATTTTTATTGCACAAAGCTCTCACTTACAGCTTTTTAATGCCGATTTATTTTTTATTGGGGTAACACAAACTTTTTTAAGCTAAAAGGTTTTAGTTTATAATTTGTGGCTTGGTATATTTCTAAAACTTGTGTATTAGGTTCACTACATTTTTTTAGTATAATTACTTGATTTTTATCGTTTACAAAAGATGTTGTTACTACTTTTTGGGTATTCATTATTCTAACTATGTTGCTCCAGCTGTGGTTTATACCTGTTTTTTTTAGTTTGTACCTTATGGTATTTACAAGCATATAGGCCACAATACCTAGCTGTATGTGTGCTTTTGTACGTTCGTCTTTTTGGTGGAAAACGGGGCGAATGTTAAGGTCGGTTTTTAGCACTTTAAACGTAGCTTCAATCTCCGTAAGGGTATTATATATATCCCACAGTATTTTTTCATTGCTTTCTTTCAACGAAGTTCTTATAAAATATACCCCATCGGTTTGTTTGGCATCTGTGGTATCTTTTTGGGTAAATGTAAGGCTGGTAGCTTTTTGGTTTTCGTGTTGAATTTCTACCGTATAATGCTTGTTTGCCGTTGGGTATCTTTCTTTTATTCTTCCAAGCCTTTCGCCCACTTTTTCTATCTTTTTTGTACCTCCTTTGCTTTGTATTGACTGGTCGAGGCTTTTTAACTCGTCTTCAAACCTAACACAGACCCGATCGTTCATAGCGGCTTCTTTTACTGCCTTTTGCTCGCTTTTTATGTGCAGAAATTGGTCTTCACAATCGGCTTTTTTTACCAATGTTAAGGATATTTTATGCCCCGTTTTATCGCTTATTTCTATGGGTTGGGTTGCTGCATTTACCTCGGTGTAATCTTTTAGTTTAGCTTTTGTAACGCATAAGTAATCATAACCTTTCTCTTTAAGCATTTTTAGGTTAGCTTCGTCTGATATGCCTGCATCCATTACCACCACAGGTTTAGCACTTAGCGATGCGTTGATAGCTAAGGCATCTACAATGGCGGCTAAGGTGTGGACTTCGTAAATATTGCCCTCGTATATTTTACTGTACTTTACAAAGCCTTCGGCATTAACCACTAAAGCCAGGGAGACTAATTTACAATCGCTTTTTTTTTTTCTGCCTACCGGACAGGCAGATTTACTTCTACCAAACTGTGCCAACTCGCTGCCTACTTTTCTACCCTCGAAGTAGGTGTTGGTAAGGTCGTAGAATACGATTTTGTCTTTTATATCAAATAGTTCATTGGTTTTTGTACACAGGTGCTGTTCAAGTATCTCTTTTTGCGCATACAAACTATCTCCGGTAAGGTATAGCTGTTGGTAAGAGATAGGCTTATGGGTGCCAAATATAAGTTCGGTAAGGGCAGATGAACTTTGCATCCATTGCGCTGTTTTATATTCGGATGCTGGATAAACCGCCCGACTTACAATAAGGGCAATGGCTTTATTAATAGCCTCTTGCTCCATTCCTGTACCTGCTAAAACTGGTTTTATACCCAGTTCTTCTATGGCCTGCAAACAAAGCCATTCGGCTCCCACTTCTCGTACCTCATCGTGTTTTAATGTTTTAAGGTTTACTCGCTCAAAATCAATATCATATATTTGTTTATCAGTGTTTTCAACTACTTTTTTAGTAGGTAAAACAAGGGCAACTTTATTTTTTTCACGGAGTTCTTGATAAAATTTGGTGGCTAGTTTCTCTACTTGTGCGCTAACAAGTGGAAACATATGGTTGGTATAACCGAGATAAAGTTCTTCGATTCTATTGGCGAGCATTTTTAACTCATCGGGCTGTAAAGCTTCAAGAGTACCCAAGTTTAATAAGTTATTATGGCGTGTTTTTCCGCCGATACGGATGCTCTCGCAAAGCCGATAATAGCTATATACTTTACCGCCTTTAGGCCCTTTATCTATCTTTTTTAGAAACATTTGGCAAAGATATAAATAGTATTTTGAAAAACAAATCTATGGGGGAACACAAATGAAATTCGCAAAAACACAAATGCCTTACAGTCAATATATTAGTATTTTTATCTCAAAAAATAAATGAAAATTTTGTGATATTTAGTTGAAATTTGATGATTATTTGAGCGTTTGGGGCGAAATTATACAAGTTGGGCTAGAGCTTTTAAGGATGAATTATTAGAGGAAAATTTAGCATTGAAAATTTGGCATTGCATAGTAGAAATATACACAAAAGTTTTTGCAGACTTGGGTGTTGACTTTGAAATTTTCATAGAAAACCCTATCAAAAATCAGGATGCGATTGAAAATTTAATAAAATTAGATTTTCAGTTTCTATTCTCTGGCACAAAAAAAGTTGCGTAATTTTTGCTGTAAGTTTGCTCCAAAACTTTAGTTAAGTAATAGAATTTAATTTTTAAGTCAAACTCTCTACCCTATTACTTGCCTGTTAAATTATCTTTAAAAGTAAGTGGCCCGGCACCTTGCTTAATTTCGTAATAGCTAAAATCTTCTTTAGCCCAAAATTTTGTGCCCGATATTTGAGCCGAACCAGTGCTAATATCAACCAATTTATTCGAAAAGAATATGCGTTTGTTTTGGTCCCAAATCAACTCTTCAGATTTAAAAGTTTCGCCTTTATTATTTACTGCAACTACATTTTTACGTAGTTCAAGTATTTTTTGGTTGTCTTTGGTAATGGCGTAATCAGATGTTACTTTGCTTGATTGTATTAGGCTATCGTTGTAAAAAATAACCTGCATCCCCTTTGGCATTTCGTAATAGGGTGTATCGGTTTTAATGTTTAATAATATTGGAGCGTTTAGTTTTGCTTTTACTTTTGCCGAGTCGCTATAAATCATTTCGGCTTCAATAGTTGTTTCTGTGGAGGCTGCTTTTTTCAATTTTATAGCTTTAAGCTTGCTAATATCGCTTTCACAGCCTCCTACCAAAAGCAAAAAAACGGTAAAAATATAAAGTAAGCGGCAAATCATTTAGGCGGGCTTAATCAAATTTATATTTTTGAAACCACCTATCGTTTATGGTAAAGCCTAGGTTGAGGTTTACAAAGTTTTCTTTCACTAAATTATTATCTGTGGTACCACGTTTGCCAATTTCGGCTGCAATATTTATTTTATAAAATGTAGTTCGGCCAGATAGCAAAGGTAAACCTAAACCTACATTTAAACTGGTAGCTTTAATATTGGTTTGGCTAACATTAATATAAGTTTTATCGTAATTAAAACCTAAACGGTAATCAATTAGTGCCAAATAGTTTGATACCGCATTAATATTGGGGGTTATTTGTCCACCAAGCGATATACCGTAACTGTTATTTAAATTTTGGTTAACATTGTTTTTGCTTAAAGCTGCCCACCCTGTGCTTCTAAAATCAACGCCAATTAACCATTTATTTAATTTTTCGATACTAAAACCAATGTTATTGCTACTAGGCATTAACAATTTACCGGCTTGGTCTTGAGTAAAATAAGTGGTATCTCCTACAAATTCGCGGTCGCTGGTATAATCTTTTTGGTAAACTGTATGTAGGTTTTTGTTGGTTGAGTTTAAGTTGGTTTTTAAATTACCAGCGTAACCTAGTGTAAATTTTGTTTTTTTATCTAAAAATGCCACATATTGTGCGCCAAACTCGGCAACCACCCCACCAATACTATTTTCTGTTTGTTTGCGGGTATTTAAAAAGCCCACGTATTTAGAAAACTCGGTAGCTGTGCTTTGTTTTAAATTACCAAAAAGGTAAGTTAAATTTGCTCCAATACTAAAATTTTTACCAAACTGTATACCGTAACCTAAATACGCTTTTGATAGGCCGCCCTCGCCGCTGTAAATATGTTCAATATTAAATGTATCAACTTTTGCAAAGTTGGTAAATTGATAACCCAAATTACTATAAGGCAATAAACCAAAGCTTAAAGCCGATTTTTTAGTAACAGGTATGGCAAATAAAAGATGGCTTAATGCACCATTAAAACCGCTTTCGGTTAGGTTGCCTTTGGTTAGGTTTTGTATTTCGCCAGTTGCACCAATATCAAAAGTAGTTAGCCTTATTTGCGAGTACGAAGCCGGGTTTGATACGTTTATGTTTTGGTAACCACCATAACTACTTATACCATAAGCAAGGTTACCCATTCCTTTATTTTGAGGTAAATAAGAGCCCTTTACTGTACCTACACCAAATTTTGAGTAAGGCGAATTGGTGGTTATTTGTGCCCAACTTACCGAAGTTAAACCTATAAATGCAAGCGTTATTAACTGTTTTTTTAATTTAATCATTCTTATAATTTACAATGGTATTTAAACCTATAAGCACCAAATTTGGTTGGCTAATTACTTGTTTGGCAAATATGCTGTTTTTAAATCGGGTATCAAAAAACGGGGCATCGCCACCACATAGTATAATTTTTAAATCGGCGTAAAGCAAAATATAGCTTTCTATAAAACCTTTAACTTCGGCCAAAACGCCATTTATAACGCCCGATAATATGGCTTGTTGTGTGTTTGCACCAAATTGTTCAGAAAAGGTTGCATCAAAAGCCACCAAAGGCAATTTACCAGTTTGCTGGTTTAATGCTTTTAATCGCATATTTATACCTGGCGAAATACTGCCTCCGTTATAATTACTGCTTTCATCAACAAAATCGTAGGTAATACAAGTACCTGCATCAATTACCAAAACGGCATTATTATTATGTAGTGTTTTTGCGCCTACAACTGCCGCCAGTCTATCTAAACCCAAAGTTTGCGGATTTTGGTAATGGTTTTTTATAGGCGTTTTGGTTTGGCTGTTAAAAAAAAAAATTTCTATTTTTTTGGCTAAGGCCGATAAACTGTGTTCAACCGTGTTTCGTACACTCGAAACGATAATTTTTTGAATTTGATGCTTATCGACAACGGAATTAATATCTATATCAATTAAATCATCAACCTTAACTAAAAAAACAATTTTTTTGTTGTTAAAAACCGCTATTTTGGTTAACGAGTTGCCAATATCGATAACCAAACTCTTCATTTATGCGTTTACAAACGATAGTATAGATTCGAAAATTGCTAAACCATCTTGGTTACCTAAAATTACGTTTGCTGCCCGTTCGGGGTGTGGCATCATACCAAAAACGTTGCGGTTTAAGTTACAAACACCAGCAATGTTTTCTAACGAACCGTTAGGGTTTGCTTCTAAATTTACGTTTCCAGCCTCATCGCAATATCTAAATAAAACTTGGTCGTTATCGTTTAGGCGTTTTAAGTCATCAGCGGCAGCGTAAAACCTACCTTCGCCGTGTGCAATGGGTATTTTTAACGCTTTGTTTAAATCAATTTTACGGGTAATTAAACAGTTACTGGTTTGAGCTTTTATAAACGTGTTTTTACAAATAAATTTACGGTTGTTGTTGTGCAATAAAGCACCTGGCAATAAACCAGCCTCGGTTAATATTTGAAAACCGTTGCATATACCCATTACGTAACCGCCATTGTTGGCAAAAGTTATAACTTGTTGCATAATAGGCGAAAAACGGGCAATTGCGCCAGAGCGAAGGTAATCACCAAAAGAAAAACCGCCAGGTAATGCTACAAAATCTACACCTTGTAAATCGTGGTCTTTATGCCAAAGTTTTACCACTTGTTGGCCGGGTAATTTTGAAAAAACATCAACCAAATCTTGGTCGCAATTAGACCCAGGAAAAACTACTACGCCAATTTTCATTTAAAATAATTTTATTGTGATTTAAAAGCACAAAATTATTAAAATTTAGGTGTTATACTGTTATTTACTGTTAAAATTTGAAATTTAGCTGAATAGCTACTTGAAAATAAATAATGGTAGCCAAAAAGGCTAAAAAAAGGCTCTCGTAAATCCATTTTCTTTTGGCATTTAAAAAAAAGTAAGCCATTAAAAAGGCAATTGGAATTGCCAAAAGTATAAAGTGGTTAATAGGGAAATTAGGATTCAAGTAAAACGATACTGATAATACTAAAAACATAAAAAGCAATATTATAAAGCCTTTACGAACCAAAACAAAACTTTTAAAAAAGTTTCCGCCAAGTTTAAATAATCCTAAAAGAATAATAATTGTTAGAGGTATCAGCACCCAAAATTGGTTTAAATTTAAATTATCAAAAAAATTGATAGGTGTTTTAAACGGTTGCCACATATTTATAAAAACACCTAAATTTTGGTGGTAGTAAAAGTAAACTGCTAAAAAAAACATGATGGTTGTAAAAGCAATTAAACTGCTTAGCCATTCTCGCCAGTAAAAAGGCCTTAAAACAATCAAACAGGCCCAGCCAAAAATCATTAAAAACGCAAGCGGGTAATAGATGATAGTTGCTACTGCTATAACTAAGCCAATATCAAAAAGTGGGGCAATGGCATCGGGTTGTTTATAAATTTGCAATAATTTGTTAAAAATGTAAAGCATAAAAAAATTGCAAACCAAAGGCAAACTCAATGTTAAAAAGGGCACTAATAAACTACAAAAAATCACATAAAGTAAAGCGGGTAAATAGGTTTGCTTGCCTAATAAATTATGTTTGTTTACAATTAAGTTAAACAAAAATGCTTGTATAAATATAAGAAAGGCTGTTAGGGTTATGTTACCAAAAAAGGTTAAATTACTGTAATACTGGTGCGGAATTAATAAATTTTGAAGTAATTGTAAAAATGGCTGACTGGCTTCAAGTTGCCAGTTTAAAGCAAACGGAACACGTAGCAAAATGGTAATAATTACCAGCCATAAAATGTTTAAAGGATGCGAGGATCTAAATTGCCCAATCATTGCAATGCGGTGCTTTATTTAAAGCAATAGTAAGTATAAAAATGTTGTCGGACATTTTTGAGGTTAAACATATTTAATTAAAGTTTAGGTACAAAAAAATATTTTATAGCTATTGCTATAAATGAAATAGATTTTACGAAATTTTATACCACAAAATTCGTGTATTCGTGACAATTAAAAAAAAATCCAAGCTTTATTTATTCATTTTTTATTTGCCAAATTCATTATAGCCACGAATACACGAATTTGAGGGTATAATTTTTATGAGTGCATAAAAAAAAGTATAAATTCCTAAGGTGCTAAAAATTTTACATTAAAATAAGGTATCTAAAACACCGTATATAAAAATACTCTAATTCGAAAATTTACTTATTTAATTTTGCTTTGTAGCGTAAGCCAACATTTGTTGGTAAACTAATTGCCAACCTTGCCAAGTGCCAAAATTACTTAAAGTTTCGTTATGCCATAAAGTTATAAAGTTGCCATTTACGTTTTTTACTTCATCAATTAATTTTTGGGTATTTGCAATAGCTTCAGTTTTATTTAATCCTAAATATTTTTTTAACGTTTGGTCCATAACTGCAAACGGGTGTATATTTAAATTGGTAACACTTTCGGTTTGTAAATTGTACCAATAAAACGGTGTACAGGTACTTGCTCTAAAGCCAGTTTGTGAGGCATAACCCATTGTATAATCGTGTTTTATGTTTTGCAAAATTAGGTTGTTATACGTTTCTGGAAAATCTAATTTTAAAAAATGTTTTCTCGATAATTCAATTTTTTTATCGCTTAAAGCGGATTTTAAGACTTCTATTTCGGCGGTCAAAATAGCAACATTTTGATTTGATTGGTACGATGGATGAATACCCAATTCCGCATAAGTGGCAATTGATTGTATCAATTTTTTATAAGCACTTTGGTAATCGTTTAAATCGGGTGCGGTATCGTAAATATGTTTATTGCCCACCAAAAAGAAAAATATAGGTTGTAAATTATACTGTTGGTGCAGGTTTTTCAAATATTGGTACGTATCAAAGGGGTCGTGTGCTAAAATGCTAAAATTACCTTTTAAAAATGCTTTAACTATTTTTAAACTTTTGTTTTTAAAGGTTTCGGTTTTTAAATAATACGGGTTATCAATATCAATTGTGGGGGTAAAAGTAAATTTTTTATTAGGGATTTTTAAATCAGGAAATTGCTGTTTAAGTTGCGCTAATAGATTATATGCCCAAATATCTATAACTGGTTTTTGTAAAAAATTGTACGTAAAAGCAATACTGTTTTCGGCTTGGTAACGGCCGTGGTTATCTTTTTGGCTTGGTAAATACTCTTCGTACCGACTTAATAAAAAAAATGCTGCCGAAAAAATATCGAAACTAAAAAAACCGGTTTTTACGGCAAAAGGCACTTGGTAATCATCTAAAATTGCAAAATTAAAATGCTGTTGGATAATAGTATTCTCATTTATAAAAGGATGTTGTTCAATATACAATTCATCGCCGCAAGGCAAACCCGAATAGTTAAATTTTGCGCCTTTAAAATCTAAAAAAACTTGCTGGTTATGGGTAAAAGTATAATTTACACCTAAAATGTTAACCAACATATGATTAAAAACATAGGTTTTACGTGGGCTAAGTGTTGGTGTATAAACTAATAACGGCATTGGGTGTAAAAATGCTTATTATTTCTTTAATGCCAAACTAGTAAAACGGGTCTAATTAATTATTTTGCTTTTTTTTTGTGGTATATCAAAATCAACTTTACACTTTCCACAATTGCTTGCACAACCTTTTGTTGTTG
>JAYULE010000012.1:0-20680 GCA_043763845.1 Sphingobacteriales bacterium | reverse complement strand
TATCGGCAGTTAGTAACTCAAACACGTGTTTTCTATCAACTGGTAAAAGTTGTACAATGTTTTCATCTAAATTAAAACTTTTTAATACCCCGCGAATTAAGTTTACTAACACAATATTGGTGTAATAAGCATCGGACCCACCGCGTAATAAACATACATTACCGCTACGTATGCAAAGTGCGGCAACATCTACAGTTACATTTGGCCTAGCTTCGTAAATAACACCTACCACGCCCAAGGGCACTGTTTTTTTTTGGATAAACAACCCATTATCTAACTTTTTTGAAGATAAAACTTGGTTGGTTGGGTCTTGTAAAATAGCAATTTCTTTTAAGCTGTTTGCTAAAGAATTAATTCGCTGGTAGTTTAATAACAACCTATCTTTTTTGCTATCGGTATCGGGCATTTTATCCAAATCTAATTGGTTTTGCGCAATAATATCATCAGCGTTAAGCGTTAAAACTTGGGCAATTTTTTCTAAAACAGCTTGTTTAACTTCCGTACTAAGGGTTCTGATAGCTGCCGAAGCTTGGGCTGCTTGTATTAAAATTTGGTTTATATTATCCATTTTATCAATTCAAAAATAATTTTTAGTTCTAATAAAAAATAATTTCGAGATTGTTTTTTTGAAATAAACTTGAAATTGTATGAACTAGAATTTCAAAACTATGTTTTTTTAACTGCGTTTCAAATCTATGGAAGAAAATTTTAGTGATTTTGGAGTAAATTAGACAGGTGTAAAATTAGATCCAAAAAAATTAATTATTTGTTTAAAAAAATTTTAAGTTTCTTATTGTTATTTAGATTAAATCTAATTAAGTTTGTGGCGTACAAATTTAAGATATGAAAAAATTATTTCTATTAGCAAGTTTAACCGCTACCGTTTTTTTTGCCTGTAAAAAAAATAAGATTGATAACACTTTAGTCACGGATGCCGACAAAAAAGAAGTAATACTAAACCATGCAAACATTGTGTTAGCTAGCTACGAAGATAGCTATGCTTTGGTTGCAGCGCTTAGAACCAAAATAGAAACATTTACTGCAATACCTATTGCTGCTAATTTTGAAGAATGCAAAACTGCTTGGAAAGCTAGCCGAGTAGTGTATAATCAAACCGATGCTTTCCGCTTTAGCGATGGCCCGATAGACGATGAAAACGGCCCTGAAGGCACAATGAATGCTTGGCCAATGGACGAAAATTTTATTGATTACGTAGAAGGCGATTTTACAGCAGGTATTATAAATAACCCAACAGGTTTCCCAATCATAAATCCCGAAATTTTAGAAAGCCAAAACGAAAATGGTGGTGAAACCAACATTGCCACAGGTTACCACGCCATAGAGTTTTTATTGTGGGGGCAAGATTTAAGCACAACAACCGCAGGCCAACGCCCTTATACCGATTATGTTACTGGTGCTGGTGGTACAAATAGCAACCAAGCCCGCCGAGCAATGTATTTAAAAGCTGCTGTAGATTTATTAGCACAAAATTTCGAATATTTGATTAACAAATGGAAAGTTGGCGGTGCTTACCGTACCAAATTTACCACCCAAATGCCTGTTGATAGTGCTTTAACTAGTATGGTACGCAGCATTGGGTCGTTAACCAAAGGCGAGTTGGCTGGCGAACGAATGTCTGTTGCTTTAACCAATAAAGACCAAGAAGACGAACATTCTTGCTTTAGCGATAACACCCATATTGATGTGCAATACAACTTTATAGGCATACAAAATGTGTATATGGGTAAATATGTACGCAGCAATGGGCAAGTGGTACAAGGTAAAAGTTTATCAGATTTAATAAGTAGAAAAGATGCTGCAAAAAACAATTTAGTGTTGGCGCAGTTTACAGATGCAAAGAATAAATTATTTGCTATTCAACCACCATTCGACCAAGAAATTATAACACCAGCGGGTAGAGAAAGGGTTACCGCAGCCATAAACGCTTGCCGTTCTTTAGCCGATAAAATGGCCGACGCAGCTTTTGCTTTAGGGGTTAAAATTAGCTTTTAGTATAACGTTTAATGATAAAATTATCAACCTTTTTCGTTTTGTGTTTTTTAATTGTTTCGATGATTTATTTACCAGCGTGTAAAAAAAACGAAGCCGTTATTGTACCTCCTCCACCCGATGTTAGTGAGCTAAATGAAGAATATTCGGGAGGTTTATTGGCAACCACTTTCGATTTTAGCGAAAACGCTTTTGGCCGTGAAGTACCTGGTTTACAAGGCACACAAGCCGATGATTTTGCAGTAGGCAACTCGTTTTTTAGAAACAATTGGGTAAGTTCGCCAGCTACCACCACAGCTAGAGATGGGTTGGGTATTATGCTAAACGCACAATCGTGTGGGGGTTGCCACGCTAAAGATGGCAGGGCAGCTCCGCCTACATCGCCCACAGCACCTTTAAATGGCTTGCTTTTTAGGCTAAGTGTACCTGGAATTACAGTCCACGGTTCTCCAAATCCCGAACCTATATATGGTGGACAATTAAATAACCGAGCCATAAGCGGTGTAACTCCCGAAGGTTATGTAAGCACAACTTATAGCCAAATTGTAGAAAATTACCCAGATGGTTCAACTTGTAACCTACGTAAACCTACCTACACATTTACCAATTTAGGTTATGGGGCAATGCAGGCTGGTTTTATGTTTTCGCCACGTATTGCCAACCAAGTAATGGGTTTAGGTTTGTTAGAAGCCATACCCGAGGCTACTATTTTGGCTTTCGCCGATGAAAACGATGCCAATAAAGATGAGATTAGCGGTAAAGCAAACCAAGTTTACAACGTAGTGTCTAAAAAAACCGAGTTAGGAAGATTTGGCTGGAAAGCCAACCAACCTACCATAATGCAACAAACTGCAGGGGCTTTTATTGGGGATATGGGAATTACTTCCTCGCTATTTCCTAACGAAAACTTAACTCCCGCCCAAGCGGCATTGTACCCTAATTTACCCAACGGTGGCACACCCGAAATTGAGGATGCTAACCTAAACCGTGTAGTATTTTATATGCGCACTTTGGCAGTACCTGGCCGTAGAAATATAGCCGACGCCCTTGTTATAAAAGGTAAACAGCTATTTAATCAAATAAACTGTGTAGGCTGCCATAAGACAAAAATACAAACAGGTATTGATGCACTTGCGCAATTAAGCCAGCAAACCATACGCCCCTACACCGATTTATTGCTACACGATATGGGTACAGCTTTAGCCGATAACCGACCTGATTTTTTAGCCTCTGGTACCGAATGGCGCACCCCACCACTTTGGGGTTTAGGCTTAGTAAAAACAGTTAATGGGCATACCACTTTATTACACGACGGCCGAGCAGGAAATGTGGAAGAAGCTATACTATGGCACAGCGGCGAAGCCGAAAAAAGTAAAACAGAGTTTAAAAAATTAAACAAAGCCGATAGGATTGCATTGATAAAATTTACCGAATCTCTTTAATGGCATTAAACAAAAAGAATATGAAAAAACTAAAAAAGCTAATTTTAGCACTAACAATTTTATCAATATCATCACTTGTGTTTTACGCTTGTAAAAAAGATAAACTATCCGACCAAAGCGATAATTTCGACCGTAAAGCGATGTTAGTAAACTATGCTGATAATTTAATAAAGCCCGCTTTTGCGGATTTACAAATACAAACCAATGCCCTGAAAGTTGCCACAGATGCTTTTGCGACTTTACCTGATGAAGCAAAATTAAACACTTTGAAAACCGCTTTTGATAATACTTACGCTAGCTTTATGTACGCAAACGCTTTTAATTTTGGCCCCGCTGGCGAAGAAGGTATAAGAAAAGGATTAGTAGAGGAAATAGGTACTTTACCAGCTAATGTTGCCCTTATCGAAAAAAACGTTACTGCCAACGATGTTAGTTTAAGTGGCACTGCCCGCGATAACCGAGGCTTAAATGCGGTAGATTATTTGGTAAATAATTTTACAGTTGCCAATTATACCTCATCGGCCAATCGAAAGCTATATTTACAAGCCGTGGTAAATAAATTAAAAACACAGGTTGATGCTGTTAATACCGAGTGGAATGGCACTTACTACAATACATTTATAAACAATACAGGTACCGATGTAGGCAGCAGTACCGCTCAATTATACAACGAATTTTTTCGTGGTTTTGAGAGTATAAAAAACAATAAATTGGGTTTGCCGTTGGGTAAAATGGCAAATCAAATTAGCATAGAACCATCCAAAGTAGAAGCTCGATATAGTAAACAAAGTTTAAAATATTTAAAACTCAACATTTTAGCTATAAACAATATTTGGTATGGTAAAAGTAAGTTAGGTGTTGATGGTGTGGGTTTTAAAACCTATTTAAATGGTGTTACTGGTGGACCCGAATTAGTTTTAAAAACCGAAGCGCAAATTAATTTAATAAACAAGTTGGCAAATGCAATAGATAATTCAACATCGTTAGAAAGCCAAATTACCACTAATTTTACTGCTTTAAGCAGCCTTCACTCCGAAATACAAAAACAATTACGCAATTATAAAAGCGACATGAGTAGCCTTTTGGGGATTGCCATTACTTTTAACAGTAACGATGGCGATTAAAAATCAAACTACAAACAATAACTCAATTTTAAAATAATATGAAAAATTTAAAACAAATTCCCCTTTTTTTATTTGCTTGTTTAGTTTTTGCAGCTTGTAAAAAAAACAAGGTTGAAGAAAAACCAACCCTGCAAATCCCAACCGAATATATATCGGCAAACTATACGGCTAATGTAGCAACCGAAGCTAGCGTTCGTAAGCAATTGGCAGCATTAACGGCTTATATGAAAAAAGCCGAAAAGGTAGTTATCAAATTAAATATAGATTCGTTAAACTACTATTTTAACAACAACGGCACACCATCTTTAAGTAGCATTACACCAACTTATTATAGCAATTTAATGACCAATAACTGGTTTGCTGTTATGGTTGATGCTAGCGCAAATGACTACGACCCAGCAAATGGTGCAACTGCAACAAACGGAGGAGTTTATGGTGCAAGATTGTTTGATAAACGAGCCAAAGAAACCAACCAAGAAATAGAAAAAGGATTGTTTTTAGCAGCAATGTACAACCACTTTGTAAACCTCTCTTTAACAAAAATTACCCCCGAAACGGTAGATAAAATGGTTTGTATTTATGGTGCACACCCAAATTTCCCGAGTACAAATACTGCAGCAAATACCCCAACCCCCGATGCAGTTATTGCTATGTACGCTGCTAGACGTGATGAAAATAAAGGCAATGGTTTATACACCCAAATTAAAAACCAATTTTTAAAACTTAAAGCAGCTACTACCGCTGGCGATAAATATATTAACGAGCAGAACAGTGCCATTGCCGAACTTAAAATTTTGATGGAAAAAGCAATTATGGCAACCGTTATACATTATGGTTTTGCTGCCATAAAAAAAATTAACAGCACAAACCCAGATGAAGCTACAATTGCTGGAGGGCTACACGATTTAGGCGAAAACGTAGGCTTTGTACACGGCTTTAAAACTGTACCGCAGGCTCACAGAATAATAACTGATGCCCAAATAGATGAAGTTTTGACTTTACTACTTGCCCCAGTAGGCAATGATGCCACTATGTATAAATTCATTACAGATCCAATAAACCAACTGGCTAAAATTGGAGAAATTCAACTCAGATTAAAAGCTTTGTACGGCTTTACCAATTCCGAAATGGAAGGTTTTAAAAGCAACTGGATTTCAATAAACAAAAGATAATTTAAAATTTATGAAAATTATATTATCGGCCTTAGCCGTTATTTTATGTATTACGGCTTGTAACAATACTAAGAAAAATACGGTTGCTGCAAATAATGCACAAATTCAAAGCAGTGATACTGATAAAACGGAAACGGCTTACCAAATAGACACAAAAAAAAGTAGCTTAGCTTGGGAAGGTGCAGAAGGTTTATTAAATATTGTAAAAACGCACAATGGTTTACTTAGTATAAGCACTGGTAATTTACAAATCAAAAACGATAGTTTAATTGGTGGCAGTTTTACAATCCCACTAAAAACATTAACGGTTTTAGATATTCCAAAAGAAAAACCTGGAAATGGAAAGTTGGTAAAACATTTATTAGGAGATGATTTTTTTGATGCCGATAAATTTCCAAACGCAACATTTGCAATCACAAACGTAAAAACTTTAAGTAAAGATAGTAGCTTAATTACAGGCAATTTAACTTTAAAAGTAATAGCTAAAAGTATTTCGTTTAAGGCAAAAGTTACCTTAACCGATAGCACTTTACACGCAAACGCACCTAAATTTTACTTTAACCGTAAAGATTGGGGTATGAGTTATGGCACCGAAAAATCGTTGGGCGATGAGATAATTCGACCCGAAATTGGCATTACCATTAATTTGTTTGCACATAAAAAATAAGTTTTAAATGTTAAAACAATGGTTTAACAAAACGTTTATTGCCCAAACATCAATTACGCCACTAATAACTTTTAGGATAGTTTTTGGGGTGATGATGATGGTAGGTACCGCCCGTTTTATGGCTTTAGGTTGGATAAATGACCACTACGTTAAACCATTGTTTCAATTTAAATATTATGGCTTTGAGTGGGTGCAAACCATCAGTGAAAGTGGCATTATTACCCTACATATTTCACTGTTAATAGCTTCGTTATTAGTAGTATTAGGTTTATTTTATCGCCTTAACGCAATAATAGTTTTTGTGACTTTTACCTACCTTGAGTTAATAGATCTTACCTATTACCTTAACCACTATTATTTTGTAAGCATTATTGCTTTGTTAATGATTTTTGTACCTGCAAACAGGTACTTATCGTTAGATGTTTTACGAAAGCCAACCTTGCATTGCGCCACAGTACCTGGTTGGTGCGTAAACATTTTTAAACTACAACTAGCCATTGTGTATATTTTTGCTGGCCTTATAAAAATAAATACCGATTGGTTAATATACGCCCTTCCACTAAAAATTTGGCTGCCCGCTAACGATAAATTGTTTTTAATTGGCCCTATTTTTACCTATAAAATAACACCATACATTTTTAGTTGGGTTGGTATGCTGTACGATTGTACCATTGTTTTTTGGTTACTATGGCCTAAAACCCGTTGGGTTGCATACATTTCGGTAATTATTTTTCACGTATTAACGGGTATTTTGTTTCAAATTGGGGTTTTTCCAGTGGTAATGGTAGGCGCAACATTGTTGTTTTTTTCGCCGCAATGGCACCAAAAGGTTTTATGGGCTATGGCCCGATTTTTACAACCAATTCAGCTGCAAATTATCGAAAAACACAAAAACAATTATTACCAATTTCCCAAATTACAACAACAGTTTTTTGCCATTGCTTTGCCTTTGTATTTTATTTTTCAAATCGCATTTCCGTGGCGGTTTTTATGTTACCCTGGCAATATGTACTGGACCGAGCAAGGATACCGTTTTGGCTGGCGTGTTATGCTAATGGAAAAAGCCGCCACCGCCACTTTTTACATTCGAGATGGTGTAAAAGGTAAAAAAGGCGAAGTTTTTAATTCCGAATTTTTAAATCCTCACCAAGAAAAACAAATGGCTATGCAACCCGATATGATATTGCAATACGCCCATTTTTTAGGTAATTATTACCAGCAGCGTGGCATAAAAAACCCCATAGTTACTGCCGAAATATACGTTACACTAAACGCCAAACCCAGCAAACTTTATATTGATAGTGCTTTAAATTTGATGACGATTAAAGATGGTTGGGGAAGTAAAAAATGGATAAAAAAATATGATTAAATTTGTCGGATTGCACTTATTATATCTAAGATTATTTGTTACAGAATGAGATTTTTTACCCTTTATACAATATTAGTTCTTTTTTTTACGCTTAACGCTGATGCCCAAACCGCTGTATTAAACGGTAACATAAATAACGCCGATAGTAGTAAAACCCAAACCGCTACTATTGCATTAAAAGGTACTACACTATATACAGATGCCGATGTAAAAGGCAATTTTACCATCAAAAATATACCTTATGGCAATTACACAGTTGTGGTTTTTGCATTAGGAAAACAAACTATTGAACAAAAAATAACAATAAATAAACCCATTTACACCCAAAACTTTACCCTTGAAAATCAGGCAAGTACACAGTTAAACGAAGTAGTGGTTTTAGCACAGCAAGAAAAAGCTTTGGGTATTGTGCGGCTTAACTCAGTGCAAAACTTTACCATGTATGAGGGCAAAAAAAACGAAATTATCGTATTAAAAAACCTAATAGCCAATACTGCAACCAATAATCCACGTCAAATTTTTGGGCAAATTACGGGCTTAAATATTTGGGAAAGCGATGGTGCAGGTTTGCAATTAGGTATTGGTGGCCGTGGCCTAAGCCCAAACCGCACCAGCAATTTTAATACACGCCAAAACGGGTACGATATAAGTGCCGATGCCCTGGGTTACCCCGAAAGTTATTACACTCCACCTGCCGAAGCCATCGAAAAAATTGAGGTTATTAGAGGGGCATCATCATTACAATATGGTACACAATTTGGCGGTACGGTAAACTTTCAGTTTAAAAAAGGGGCAACAAATACTCCGATAGAATATGTGGGCAGGCAAACTTATGGTATCAATAATTTCATAAATTCGTTTAACAGCTTGGGCGGTACAGTTAATAAAGGCAAGGTAAATTACTACACTTTTTATCAGCGTAAGCAAGGCAATGGCTTTAGGCCAAATAGCGGTTTTAATGCCAATACCGCATTTTTAAACCTCAATTACAACATCACAACAAAAACAAATATAGCTTTAGAATATACCCATACCAATTATTTAGCACAGCAAGCTGGTGGTTTAACTGATGCACTTTTTAAGAAAAACCCAACTCAATCTTTACGAATCCGCAATTGGTTTAAAGTAGATTGGAATTTGTTTGCATTAAACCTGACACATAAATTTAATGACAATACACAGCTTAACATCCGCAATTTTGGCTTAATAGCCAGCAGGCAATCGTTAGGTAATTTAGACCGTATAAACGTAGTTGATTTAAACCAAGACCGTGATTATATAAAAGGAACATTTAAGAATTTAGGTAACGAAACCCGCTTAATGCATCGATACAATTTGGGTAAACAAAAAAATATTTTATTGGCTGGTGCCCGATTGTATGCAGGCACTACCACCGCCGCACAAGGCTTAGGCGATAACCAACAAGGGCCAAACTTTGCTTTTTTAAACCCTAACAATGTAGAAGGCTCTGATTATAAGTTCCCAAACTATAATTTCTCGTTATTTGCCGAGCATATTTTTAATATTACTGATAAATTTAGCGTTACGCCAGGTTTAAGATGGGAAAATATAAGAACCTTTGCCAATGGTTATTATCGTTATATTTTGCGTGATAATGCGGGTAATATTGTTGTGGATAAAACCAATACCGAAAACATAAACCGCAACCGAAATTTTGCCATTGCTGGCTTAGGTATTGCTTATAAATTAAAACCCGAACTGGCTTTTTATGGCAACATATCGCAAAATTACAGAGCCATCAACTTTACAGATTTACGGATACAAAACATAAATTTTGTGGTAGATAGCAACCTAACCGATGAAAAAGGTTTTACTGCCGATTTTGGCATAAAGGGTAGCTTAACCAATATTTTCAATTACGAAATAACTGCGTTTTACTTATATTACAATAATCGTGTTGGGCAAGTTTTAAAAGAAGATGAAAAATTATTTATTGATTACAGGTTCCGAACCAATGTAGCCGCATCCAGAAATATAGGTATCGAAAGTTTTGCATCGGTAAATTTGGCTAGGCTAAATAATTGGTTACCAGAATATCACGATTTTACACTTTTTATAAACACATCAATTATTAATGCCCAGTACATAAAATCTAAAGATGCTAGCATACAAAACAAACAGGTAGAAATGGTGCCCCCCTTTATTTTTCGTAGTGGTTTAAATTATCTCACCCAAAAATGGAAAGCTGGTTTTCAAATTAATTACGTGACAAAACACTTTTCTGATGCTACAAATGCCGTACGCACCTCATCTGCGGTTGAGGGCTTAATACCTTCATACACGGTTGCCGATGTTACGGCAGCATATAACATTAACCGGTTTTTAACTTTAGAAGCATCGTGTAATAATTTATTCGATACCAAATATTTTACCCGCCGAGCCGAGTCTTACCCTGGACCAGGCATTATACCCGCCGATTTTAGAAGTTTCTTTTTAACAGCGCAATTTAAAATTGGTAGGAAGTAAATCCTGTTTATTTAATGTAACTTTTTTACTAAAAAATTAACTTATGCAACAATAAATCTAATATTTGGTTATTTTTACGATAATATATTGTAATAGCACCAAAAAATTTAAATATGTTTAATTCCCAAGTTTTAAAAATTATTTCTTGTATTTCTTTTTTATTGGCGAGTTTAACAATTTTAAAAGCTCAAGATACCATCCAAAAAGTAAATATTAATAATTTTGAGGGCATTTTGGTAAAATCGGGTATTGATGTAATTCTTACCCAAAGCAACGAAGAAAAAATAGAAATTAGAGGTTTAAAAACTTTTGCTGAAGACATTACTGTAACCAAAAACGATAGCGGTGTTGTAAAATTTGAAATGCATAAATTTACTCTCAAAAATTGGAAATGGGGTAAAAACCAATCGTTAAAAATATATGTATCTTTTAAAAATCTAAAAAAAATTAAATTAAGCGAGTGTGCTACCATACTAGCCGATTCGGTTTTAACTTTAGATACCCTAAATGTAAAAATTGATGATGGTAGCGATATAAAGTTAAACTTAAATGCAAAAAGTTTAAATCTTGTAATCGAAAACGGTAGCAACATACATCTTTATGGAAATGTTAAAAACTTTAACCTTATAGGTACCAATGCAAGCAGTGTAAAAGCTTTTAATTTAGTATCAACCAACTTATTTGCGTGGCTATATAACGGAACCGATGCCGAATTATTTGCAAACGAATATCTATCAATAGTGGCAAAAAATGGTAGCGATGCAGTTTACAAAGGTAACCCAACTAAAAAAATATTTAAAACCGAAACTTATAGTACAATCAAAAAAGTAAAATAAATTTTAATTTAAGTGCCAAACAAAAATTTGGGTTACTCCAAAATCAAACCAACTTTAGAAATATTATTTTCAAAAAAATTTAAAATCTTGCTAAATATCTTTATTCAGCAAACGCTCTAAATCGGTAAAGCTAATATTCATTTTCACTTTCCCTTGTTGTGCATAGGATATTTCACCAGTTTCTTCCGATACAATTAAGGCCGTAGCTTCGCTAGATTCGGTTACCCCAATACCTGCCCTGTGACGTAAACCAAATTGTGGTGGTAGTTTATCGTTTTCGGTTAAAGGTAAAATACAACTGGCACATTTTATTAAGTTTTCTGATATTACAACTGCGCCATCATGTAAAGGACTATATTTTTGAAAAATACTTTCTAATAATCGTTTAGATATTTTGGCATCCATCATTTCGCCACTATTAGCAAAAGCATCTTGATCAAAATATTTTGCAAACACTATTAAAGCCCCTGTACGATTTTTTTTCATTGTTTTACAGGCATCAATAATTGGCTTTATTCTGGCCATGTTATTGTTATCAATATCTTCCTTTTTAAATAAAAATTTTATCCAACTTCGGTTTTTTAAAGAAATATTTTTGCCTATTGTAAGTAAAAACCTACGCATCTCTTGCTGAAAAACAATAATTATGGCTATAAAACCTACACTTACAAAACTACCCAAAATTGCAGATAATAGTCTCATTTTAAAGGCATCAACTACATAGTACATTGCGTAAATTAGAATAAATCCTAAAAAAATATTAACTGCCAGTGTGCCTCTAATTAAGTTATATATGTAATAAATTATTAAAGCAACCAACAGAATATCAATAACATCTAAAAAATTGGGTTTTAAAAATGTAAAATCTAATGCATTCATAAATATATTTTAATTTTGCTTAGCAATTATTTAAATAAACCCGTAATAAAAGGCTAGCCAATTTAATACACTGTTACAAAATGTATAAAAATTAAATTTAAATAAAAATTCAATATAATAAATATATTTAATGGTTAAACTTTAAAATACAATACAATCAAAAAGAAGGTTTAAATTTTTAATATAGCACAAAAATTTTAAAAGTATTGTGTAATAATTAAAAATCAACTATTAATAAAAATAATTGGTTCTAAGATAAAATATTTTTTTTCAGTACTAATTCGCTATTTTAACATTGTTTAACCATAACTGATTTTATTTAAAATTGGCTGGTAATGCTTAATAATATATCTTTGCCAAATGTTTAAAAAGAAGGTAATCTTATTTTTGAGTTTTGTTTTTTTGTTTGCAACCGTTATTACGGGATGTAAAAGTAGGTTCGAGAAATTAAAAGCAAGTACAGATGTTACCAAAAAATACCAAGAAGCTATTCGTTTATACAACAAAAAAGATTTTGCCAAAGCCTTAATTTTGTTTGATGATTTGGTGCAACGTTACCGTGGGCGCTCCGAAGCTGAAGATTTATACTATTATTACTCTTACACAAACTATAAGCTAAAAGATTACCTATCAGCAAGGTATCATTTTAAAACATTTGCCGATACTTACCCTACAAGCAGCCGAGCCGAAGAGTGTAGGTTTATGACTGCTTTTTGTTATTACCAAGATTCGCCCAATTTTTCGTTAGACCAAGAAAATACTTTAAAGGCAATAGAAAATTTACAGCTATTTATTAATTATTACCCAAAAAGTACCAGAGTAGCCGAGGCAAGCAAACTTATTTTAGATTTAAGAGATAAATTAGAGAAAAAATCGTTTGCAAATGCTAACTTATTTTTAACTATAGGCGATTACCAAGCCGCAGTTATTGCGTTTAGAAACTCTATTAAAGATTTTCCGGATACTAAATTTGCAGAAGAAATGGATTTTTTAACCATAAAATCTTTGTATCTTTACGCAAAAAATAGTTACGAAACAAAACAAGAAGATCGCTACACCGAAACAATTGACGAATATAATAGATTTGTAGAAAAATATCCTAAAAGTATTTATATTAAAGAAGCCGACAAGTTAAAATACGATTCGGAAAAAGGTATAGAAACCACCAAAAAGATTTTGGCATTAAGCCTCGAATTTAAAAAAGCACAAAATGATACCAAACAATAACGACAAACCAACAGTTGCAAGTTCAACAATTACTAGAGATTTAAGAGAGTTTGATATAACAACTGATAACGCTTACGAATCGTTAGTAATTATTAGCAAAAGAGCCAACCAAATTGCTGCTAATGTTAAAGAAGAATTGCATACCAAATTGGCCGAATTTGCAAGCGTAAATGATAATTTAGAAGAAATTTTTGAAAACCGCGAGCAAATTGAAATTTCTAAATATTACGAAAAAATGCCAAAACCATCTTTGGTAGCTATTGATGAGTTTTTACACAATAAAGTGTATTTTAGAAACCCAGCTAAAGAGCAAGCTTAATTGCTTTATCTTTAGGTAATTTAATTTATGCTTAAAGATAAAAATATAATTATTTGCGTTTGCGCTAGTATTGCAGCTTACAAAGCTGCACATTTAGTTAGGCTTTTTGTAAAAGCTGGCGCAAATGTAAAAGTTATTATGACTGCCAATGCAAGCCAATTTATTACCCCATTAACGCTTGCAACCTTATCTAAAAACCCCGTTTTTGTCAATTATTTTACATCCGAAACTGGCGAATGGCACAACCATGTTGAGTTAGGTTTATGGGCAAATTTCATAATAATTGCCCCAGCTACTGCCAATACTTTAGCAAAAATGGCTAATGGATATTGTGATAATTTACTCTCGGCAGTTTATTTATCGGCCAAATGCCCTGTTTTTTTTGCACCAGCAATGGATTTGGATATGTGGCAACACCCAGCTACACAACAAAATATAAAAAAAATAATTAGCTACGGTAACCTACTTATAAAACCTACTTATGGCGAGCTAGCAAGCGGTTTAGTAGGCGAAGGTAGACTAGCCGAACCTGAAGAAATTATAGCGTTTACAGAAGCCTTCTTAAAAGAAACACAATTACTTAAAGGTAAAAACGTACTTATTACTGCTGGCCCAACCCAAGAAGCTTTAGACCCTGTAAGGTTTTTAACCAACCAATCAACTGGTAAAATGGGATATGCAATAGCAATGGAGTGCGCCAATTTGGGAGCAAATGTTACCTTAATAAGTGGGCCAACTATGCTAAGCATTTCGCATAAAAATATTAACAAAATAGACGTCATTACCGCTAGCACCATGTACGAAACTGTACACCAACATTTTGCTTACGCCGATGCTTGTATTATGTGCGCCGCAGTTGCCGATTATGCCGTAAAAGAAATATCAACCCAAAAAATTAAAAAAGATAGTAGCCAACTTACTCTTGAATTGGTAAAAACAAAAGATATTTTGGCAAGCTTAGGAAAAATAAAAACCAAGAAACAATTGCTAATTGGCTTTGCTTTAGAAACCAATAACGAGGAAGGCAACGCCATAAAAAAACTTAAACAAAAAAATTTAGATTTAATCATCTTAAACTCGTTAAACGATAGTGGGGCAGGTTTTAAAACCGATACAAATAAAATTACTATCATTGATAAAAACTTAAACAAAACAGCGTTTAGTTTAAAAACCAAACAAGAAGTAGCCCACGATATCTGTAAAAAAATTATCGAATTATTTTAGTTATGAAAAAAATTTGCTGCCTAATTTTAACCCTAATTATAAGTTTTAATTGCTTTTCACAAGATATTAATGCAAGGGTACAAATACTTTCTCCAAAAATTCAAAGTAATAATAAACGAGCTTTAGATGTGTTAGAACTTGCTATTCGCGATTTTTTAAACAACCGCAAATGGCTTACCGACCAAGTTAAAACCGCCGAGCGTATTGATTGTAATTTTGTAATAAGCATTAACGAGTGGGACGGTAATAACGTTTTTAAAGCAAGCGCCCAAATTGTATCAAGCAGGCCAGTTTTTGGCTCATCGTACAACAGCCAATTGTTAAGTGTAAACGATAAAGATTTTGATTTTAATTATTCCGAAGGCGAATCGTTAGAATTTAATGAACAAAGTTTCACCTCAAACCTAACCTCGCTTTTAGCCTTTTATGCCAACATTATTGCAGGTATGGATTACGATAGTTTTAGTAAAATGGGTGGCTCGGTTTATTACGCAAAAGCGCAAAACATTGTAAATACAGCCCAAAATGCTTCATATTTAGGTTGGAAAGCTTTTGATGGTTTACGAAACAGGTTTTGGATTGCCGAAAATTTAAACAGTAGCAATTACGCCCCTTTACGAGAAATTTTATATACCTACCACCGCCTAGGTTTAGATATTATGGCTAGCAAACCTAACGATGCTAAAACTGTAATTGCGAAAACTTTACCACTAATTGCAACCATTGATAGGCAAAAACAAGGTGCTGTATTTAACCAAATATTTTTTTCGGCTAAGGCCGAGGAAATTGTGGGGATTTTTACGAAAGCAGATCCTACCGAAAAAATAAAATTGTTTAATTTACTTGCCGATATTGACCCCGCAAACTTAACTAAATACGAGGCTTTAAAAAAAGGAAAATAGTTTAAACCCACATTTGCCAACAATCCAATATGCTTAACAGGCTTTCGATAAAAAATTATGCTTTAATAGATAACATCGAAATTTATTTCGATAAAAATCTAAATATTGTAACAGGCGAAACTGGTGCAGGTAAATCAATAATTTTAGGAGCGCTTTCGCTGATTTTGGGTCAACGAGCCGATAGCAAATACTTTTTTAATCAACAAAAAAAATGCGTTATCGAAGGTTATTTTAACATTAGCCAATATAAACTTACCCCTTTTTTTGAAGACAATAATTTAGATTACGAAACCGAAACTATTTTACGACGAGAAATATCAACCGACGGAAAAACACGATCTTTTATTAACGATACCCCCGTTAACTTAAATACATTAAAAACTCTTGGCGAAAAATTAATAGACATACACTCGCAACACGCAACTTTAGAAATTAACAATGCCAGTTTTCAATTAATGGTGATTGATGCTATGGCAAATCACCAACCGCTGTTAAATAACTACACTAAAAATTTTAAAGCTTACAAAGCAACCTACAAAAAAGTCCAAGATTTTTTAGCGCAAAGCGAAAAAGAAAAACAGGAGCTTGATTACCTAACATTTCAGTTTACAGAATTAGAAAACGCAAAACTGTTACCAAACGAACAAGAAGAATTAGAAACCGAACTTAACACTTTAACCCACGCCGAAGAAATTAAACGCAACTTGTTTTCGGCAAATATGTTGCTACAAGCGCAACACCAAAGTGCCTTAGAATTGTTAGAAACCGCTGCCCAGCAGTTACAAAGTATAGAAAAATTGCAGCCCAAAATAGCCGAAGCGTTTTTACGCCTTAAAAGCTCAATAATTGAAATTAAAGATTTAGCAGCCGAAATTGAAGACTTAGAGCAAATTACAGTTTTTGATGACGCAAAATCGTTACAAATTACCGACCGCTTAAATTTACTTTATACCTTACAAAAAAAGCATAACGTTAGCAATAACCAACAATTACTGTTTTTACAAGAAGAAATATCGCTTAAGCTAAATAAAATTTTATTTGCCGATGAAGATATTGCTCAACTGCAAGCAACGTTACAAAAACAAAAAGAAGATTTAATTTTATTAGCCACACAAATATCAAACAATCGTAAAACCGCCATCCCAACTATCGAGAAATATGTTGAAAAAACGTTAATTGAAGTGGGTATGCAAAATGCCCAAATAAAAATAGAACAACAAATTGTTGATAATAATGCATTTGATACCAATGGTATAGATACTATCAAATTTTTATTCACAGCAAATAAAGGTTATCAGCTTAGCGAAATGAGTAAAATAGCTTCGGGCGGCGAGCTATCAAGATTAATGCTAGCTATAAAATCGTTAATAGCACAAAAAACTGCTTTACCAACTATAATTTTTGATGAGATTGATACTGGTATTTCGGGCGAAGTAGCTAACCGAGTAGGCAATATGATGCAAATACTAGCGAAAAATATGCAAGTTATTGCTATAACACATTTGCCGCAAATTGCCGTAAAAGGCGAAGCGCATTATTTTGTGTATAAAGAAATTAAAAATGATTTTACATTTACACAACTAAAACGCCTAAACCACCAAGAGCGAGTTACCGAAATTGCCAAAATGCTTAGTGGCGAAAACCCAAAAGAAGCGGCTTTACAAAATGCAAGAGAATTGTTGAATTGATGTTAATTGATTACCTATTTATTTAGAGTTACAAATAAGGTAATTTTAAATAAAACATATTTTGAGACTTTATCTCATTTTTACATAAAATTTACTTTTATTAATAATAATTGTCCTATAATTGCAAAAAAAATCACAAAAATTTTAAGAATGATAATAGAATTTACAGTGGGTAATTTTCTTTCTTTTAACCAAAAGCGTATTTTAACTTTTGAGGCAAAAAGTATATCCGAACTTAAAGAAAATGTTTTTACGCATCATAAACATAAGCTACTTAAAACAGCTGTAATATATGGTGCAAACTCTAGCGGTAAAAGTAACTTGATAAAAGCGTTAGATAGAATGCGGGATAATGTACTTTTTTCGGTAAGGCTTAACAGTACTGATGCCTTAGATTTTAGCCCGTTTTTATTATCACGCAATAGCGAGAATAATCCCACATTTTTTGAAGTTATTTTTTACGTTGAGGATGTAAAATACCGATATGGATACGAGTATAATTTTTCTGAAATTATAAACGAGTGGCTTTATGTAGGCGGCATTAACTCAAAAACCGAAAAACCATTATTTATTAGAACCAAAGATGGCATAGCTGTTGCCGATAAATTTGAAGAAGGTAAAGGCAAAGAAGCGTCTACTAACGATAATCGTCTTTTCATATCATTAGTTGCTCAACTTGGGGGCGTTATATCAAAAAAAATACTTGAATGGTATAAAAATTACAATGTTATATCTGGTTTAGATCATAAAGACTATAATGGTTTTACAACAACAATGTTGCATAAAAAACTTGACGGTTGCAACGAATCGCTGTTGTTTTTTGAAAATTTAAAACTGGGTTTTAAAGAAATTAAAACAAACGAATTAGAATTTAATCCATTAGATATTCCTGAAAATTTACCTAAAGATTTAAAGTTGAAACTTATTAAAGAATTAGTTGGGCAAAAAGAAATAACCCTAAAAACAGCACATAATAAATTCGACGTAAATGGTAATATTGTGGACACGGTTTTTTTTGATAAAAATAAAAGCGAATCGGAGGGTACCAATAAAATAATAGATTTATCGGGACCAATATTTAACACACTAAGTTTAGGTAAACTATTAGTTATTGATGAACTAGACGCAAAATTACATCCATTAATTACTAAACATATTGTAAATTTATTTAATAACCCGTTAACCAACACAAAAAACGCACAATTATTATTTGCTACCCACGATACTAACCTTTTAAGCACCGACCTTTTCAGAAGAGACCAAATATGGTTTACCGAAAAAGACGATTTTGAGCAAACAGATTTGTACTCGTTATATAATTTTAGTTTGCCAGACGGCACTAAAATTAGAAACGACGCTAACATCGAAAAAAATTATATTAGGGGCAGGTATGGCGCAATACCTTTTATTACCAATTAATTAAATGTTGTATGGCCAGAGTAATTAAAATAGATAATGCCCTACAAAAACGATTTTCTTACAAAAAGAGAAATATAGTTATTAACAAACAGCTTGTTTTTTACTTTTTAATTGTGTGCGAAGGCGAAAAAACAGAACCAAATTACTTTAAAGGTTTTCCAAAAAAAATGGGTAAAGTAATTTACGATATACAATATGAAGGTGGCGGTATAAGCACCACAAAGGTTGTAGAAAAAGCGATAGAATTGAGAGAGAAATCAAAGCAAAAATTTGATAGTGTTTGGGCAGTTTTTGATAGAGACAGTTTTAAATCGAGCTTATTTAATAGTGCCATTTTAAAAGCGCAATCAAACCAAATAAAATGCGCTTGGAGCAATGAAGCATTTGAGCTCTGGTATCTTTTACATTTCCATAATCGCATTACATCAATGGATAGGGATGAATATAAAAAAGCAATAGAAACTGCCGTAAATGATAAAATTGGCAAAAAGAAAACTGTTTTTAAATATAAAAAAAACGACCCAAATATGTATTTACATATGACTAAATTTGGTAACCAAGATTTAGCTATAAAGTGGGCAAAACAGTTAAATACCATTAACCAAGGCAAAAATTTTGCCAGTTACAACCCTTCAACCCAAGTTTATAAATTAGTGGAAGAGTTAAACGGTAATTCTGAGGAATTTAACAATGAAATTATAAAGAACTACAATAACGGGCAATAAAATACAACATAATCAAAAAATCATCATTAAAAAATGGCAGAAAAAGCCAAAATATCAAATAAAACAAAATAATATGGCATACAACTTATTAAAAGGAAAAAGAGGAATAATTACCGGCGCATTAGATGCAAACTCTATAGCTTGGAAAGTGGCACAAAAGGCACACGAAGAAGGGGCAACCTTTGTATTAACAAATGCACCAATTGCTATGCGAATGGGCGAAATTAACAAACTGGCCGAAGAAACAGGATCAATAATTATACCCGCCGATGCAACTAATATTGATGATTTAACCAACTTATACACCCAAGCACAAGAGATTTTAGGCGGTAAAATAGATTTTGTTTTGCACTCGATAGGAATGAGCGTAAATATCAGAAAAAACATACCTTACGACCAACTAAACTACGATTATTTTTCAAAAGGTATTGATGTTTCGGCCATGTCGTTTCATAAAATGTTGGCCGTTGCCAAAAAATTAGATGCCATAAGCGAAGGTGGCAGTGTAGTTGCCTTAACCTATATGGCAGCGCAGCGCACTTATCCATTTTATACCGATATGGCCGATATTAAAGCCATGTTAGAAAGTATTGCCCGCAGTTTTGGTTACTATTATGGTTTAGAGAAAAAAGTAAGAATAAATACAGTTTCGCAGTCGCCAACTAAAACTACAGCTGGTACAGGTGTAACAGGTTTTGGCGATTTGTTTGATTTTGCTGAAGCTATTGCCCCATTAGGTAATGCCGATGCCGAATCTTGTGCCGATTATTGTATCACACTTTTCTCTGATTTAACCCGTATGGTAACTATGCAAAACCTACTTCACGATGGCGGATACTCATCAACTGGGGTAAGTGTAGAAGTTATGGAAAAACTTAGAATAGCAAACCATTAAAAATATAAATTAAAATAATTAAGCCTGTTTCTAAAAACGAAACGGGCTTTTTTTGTGGGTTAAATAATGGCAGTTAGTTTATTACAAAGTCAATAATTTTTTGGCTTGCGCCGATATGTCTTTCTACGTAAACTTTAGCTTTGTTACCTGCATTAGCGCAAAAAACATTGTCGGTTTTTAACTTTTCAAATGCACTTAGCAACTCATTTAGATTAGCAAAGGTAAAAGCTGCCTTTATTTTTATTAAATCTTTAGCTTCGGCAAACTTTTGATAGTTAGGCCCAAATAATATAGG
>JAYULE010000011.1:0-5280 GCA_043763845.1 Sphingobacteriales bacterium | reverse complement strand
GGTCGCCCCAGTTGCCTTGAATATCTAAAAGCAAGTTTTTTTGCCCAATTTGCACCATGGCATCGCCAATAGAAGCATCGCCGTGAGGGTGATATTTCATGGTATTACCAATTACGTTGGCGGCTTTGTTAAAACGGCCATCGTCCATTTCTTTTAACGAATGTAAAATACGGCGTTGTACAGGCTTTAATCCATCGTTTATATGTGGTACGGCTCGGTCTAAAATTACGTACGATGCATAATCTAAAAACCAATTTTCGTATAAGCCGCTAATGGGCGTAATGTTGTGTAAAATCTCTTCGTCTTGGTAATTATGGTCGTCCATTTATGCGTTACTGCTTTTGTTGCAAAATAATAAAAGTAAAATTAAGAAACGTTGGGCTTGCAAAATATTGTTTTTTTAATTTTTTTGGAAAAGGAAGTTGGGTAGTGCTTAGGTAGGGGCTAGCTGGGCTTTCGCTATACCTTTCCCCCTAGCCCGCAAAGGGGGGATTTTACCGTGTTCCCACTTTGGGGGCTAGGGGAAAAAAAAAGAATGCCTGCCGCCCGGCAGGCGGGCCGCTACTGTTGTTAACGCCTAAAAATCTTAAATAACATTGATTTACAGAAAATTACACTTTAGTTTAATTATCGAACTCGGGTTATGTATGATAGCATTTCCCTAAATCTACTTGACGGCTATGGGGGTAAAAGATATAGCGTAAAGTTATACTTTGCCTGCTGGCAGGCATGAAACGCCCAAATTATATTAATGGAATTTGAGTTTTTTATAATTAGTACTTGCAATTGAAATAAGTTTATACTTTTAACTACTCTATTTTATTACTAAAAATCAAACCCAAAATTCACACAATTTGCTTATTTTGCCCCAATGCTTTTTAAATATATTGTAGGGCAAGATGTAGTTAAAAAACATCTTATAAGTAGCGTTAATCAAAATAGGGTTAGCCATGCACAGTTATTTTTAGGGCCCGAGGGCAGCGGAAGTTTAGCCTTAGCCATTGCGTATGCGCAATATATTTGCTGCAATAATAAACAACCCGATGATGCTTGTGGCGAGTGCCCATCTTGCAAAAAATACCAAAAACTAATACACCCCGATTTACATTTCTCGTACCCATTTTTTGCTAAAGATAAAGACGATGTATCTGTAAATTACATAAGCCAATGGCGCCAAGCTATTTTAGAAAACTCATATTTAGGCTTAGATAATTGGCGTAATAAACTAAATGTTGATAACAAGCAATTTAATATAAACATTGCCGAAAGTCACAATATAATAAGCCGTTTAAGTTTAAAACCTTTTGAGGCCGATTATAAAATAATGATTATGTGGCTGCCCGAGTATTTGGTAGCATCTGGTAACGCATTACTAAAAATAATTGAAGAGCCAGTAGCTAAAACTTTGTTTCTGTTAGTGGCACAAAATCAAGAATTGTTGCTAAACACCATTGTTTCTCGTACTCAAATTGTTAAAATACCCAAATTAGACAATCAAAATGTAGTTAACTATTTGGTAAACGTTAAAGAAACCGATTTAAATAAAGCCCATGAAATAGCTTATTTAAGTAACGGAAACTTACATACAGCACAAGAGTTTTTAGAGAATCAAGAAAATAATTATCATGATATTTTTGTAAAATTAATGCGTTACTGTTTACAAAATAAAGGCTTAGAAATTGTAGATTTGGTAGACGAGTTGGCTAAAATGGGGAGAGAAAATCAGAAAAACTTTTTTAAATATGGCATAAATATTATGCGTGAGGCTATTTTATTTTTGGCTCAAACACCTGTTTTAATACATTTACCCGATAAAGAGTTAGATTTTATAAGCAAGTTTAGTAAATTTTTAAATTTTGCTAAGGCCGAGTATATTGCCGCCGAGTTTGAAAAAGCGCATTATCATATTGAAAGAAATGCTAACCCTAAAATATTATTTTTAGATGTATCTTTGATGTTAGTAAAATTATTAAAGTTTAATACGTTCCCTGCGGGGGCTCAACATATATTAGTTTAAATTATGGGATGTGGAAGTTGCGCTACTGGCGGATGTACGCCTGGAGGCTGTAAAAGTAATGGTTCTTGCTTAACCGATGGCGGCTGTAGTAAATTAGATGTTTATGATTGGCTTGCCGATATGGATTTACCAGCCAATTATAAACCTTTTAATATTGTAGAAGTACGGTTTAAAGGCTCAAGAAAAGAGTTTTATAGAAATACAGAAAATATTTATTTTGAAGCTGGTGAATTGGTTGCTGTTGAAACTGGAGTAGGTGGTTACGATATTGGCCATGTTTCCCTTACGGGCGAGTTGGTGCGTATGCAAATGAAAAAAAAACGTACAAACGAAGAAAAAGTTGAGCTTAAAATTTTTAGAAAAGCTACCCCTGCCGATGTTGATAAATGGAAACTGGCCAAAGAAATGGAATCGGAAACGATGCATACAGCCCGCACTATTGCTATAGAACTAGGTTTAGCTATGAAACTTAGCGATGTTGATTACCAAGGCGATAAAACCAAAGCTACTTTTTATTATACCGCCGAAGGTAGGGTTGATTTTAGAGACCTAATAAAACGCCTTGCCGATAGTTTTAGAGTACGTATAGAAATGCGCCAAATTGGTATGCGCCAAGAAGCCAGCCGCTTAGGTGGTATTGGTAGCTGTGGCCGAGAGTTGTGCTGTTCTACATGGTTAACCGATTTTAAAACGGTTTCCACCTCTTCGGCTAGATACCAAAACTTATCGTTAAACACATTAAAACTAGCAGGCCAATGCGGAAAATTGAAATGCTGCCTAAATTTTGAGTTAGATAGTTATATGGATGCCTTAAAACATATACCTGATAATGTTGACCGTTTAAAAACCACACGGGGTGATGCCCGATTGCAAAAAACAGATATTTTTAAAAAAATAATGTGGTACGTTTATCCTGGCGAAGAAAACACCTGGATACCTTTAGAAATCACCCGTGTTAAAGAAATCAAGGAAATGAACCGTACTGGCGAAAAACCCGACGATTTGAAAGACCTAGCCCTTGAAATAGAAGAAACAAAACATGTGATAAAAGCATTTGATTACGAAAACGTGGTAGGTCAAGATAGTTTAACACGTTTAGATGAAAAGGCTAGGAAAAAGAAAAAGCACAAACCTAAAGCAACCACAAATACCGAAGCTACCAGCAGGTTAAACTCGCCACTTAACGTTATTTCCCGAAATACTTCTGCCCCCAAATTAATACCTAATACTGAAACTAAAACCCAAACAGGCGAAGTACCTAAAAAGAAGAATTTTAATAAAAATCGCAATAAAAACCGTAATAAACCACCTCAAGCGCCTTCAATCTAAATGAAAAATAAGGTTATAATATTTGCTTTTGCGATTTTAATTACCACACTACAAAGCTGTTTTGATAATGCCATTGTAGATAATTTTTTTACAATACCCAACCAACATTGGACTTACGCACAACCCATAAAAACCGTAGTTGAAATTACCAATACCACCAAAAATTATAACATATTTATAAACTTACGCCATACCAATGCATATAAATACGCAAACATTTGGTTTAAAGTAAGCATTATTAGTCCTGATAAAAAAAAGAAAACAGAAAGGGTAGAGTTTAACCTTGCTACTACCGATGGTGCTTGGCTGGGCATAACGGCGGGTGATTTATTTACCTGCCAATTGCCTTATAAACAAAGTTTTAAATTTAGCCAAAAAGGTAAATACCTTATTGTTGTTGAGCAAAATATGCGAGATAACCCATTAGATGGAGTAAACGATTTAGGTTTACGGGTTGAAACTGTTAAATAACTTGCCAATCTATTTCTTTTAAACCATTTTGTTTTAAGTAAAAATTGGTTTTACTAAATGGTTTAGAACCTAAAAAGCCACGGTGTGCCGAAAACGGCGATGGGTGTGCAGACTGTATGATGTAATGTTTATCTGCATCAATAAACTCCGCCTGGGCTTGCGCAAATTTCCCCCACAATATAAAAACCACATTTTGTTTTTGGTTTGATATGCTTTTAATTACTTCGTTAGTAAAATTTTGCCAACCTTCTTGTTGGTGCGACCCTGGTTTATTAGCTTCAACCGTTAATGTCGAGTTTAATAGCAAAACCCCTTGTTTTGCCCAATAAGTTAAATCGCCGTGTGGCGGATTTATAAACCCTAGAACATCGTTTAATAGCTCTTTACAAATGTTTTTTAAAGATGGCGGTATAGAAACTCCTTTTTGTACCGAAAAAGATAAACCATGTGCTTGGCCATTGCCATGGTATGGGTCTTGGCCTAAAATTACCACTTTTACATTATTAAACGGTGTTAATGCAAAAGCGTTAAAAATATCACTGTTTTTTGGGTAAATAATTGTGCCGTTTTGTTGTTTTTGTAATAAAAAAACTCGTAAATACTGCATATAAGGTTTATCAAATTCGGCATTTAAAACCTTTAACCACGATGCCTCTAATTTTACACTCATATTTATTTTGTTGCTATTGATTTGGAACGCAAATAAACGGATATTTGCACCTTAAAAATAGTAATAACGATGCCAAATTTTATTAGAATAATTATAGGAGCAATATTGTTAGGAGTTGCCGTAACGTTAATGTTTGTTTCTTTTTGGGCTTGGGGTATTTTGTTTATACTTTTGGGTATATTGGTTTTGGTAACATTTATTTTTAACGAAAAAATGTTGCTAGCACAATGGTATTTACGTAAAGAAAACATGGATAAATCCGAAGAGTGGTTAGCAGCTATTAAAAACCCCGAAACCGAGTTGTACAAGGGGCAGTTGGGTTACTATAACTTATTGTTGGGTATTATAGAATCAAGAAAAGCACCCATGAAGGCAGAAAAATACTTTAAAAAAGCTTTAGCTGTTGGTTTAACTATGGGTCACAATATCGCATTAGCAAACCTTAGTTTAGCAGGCGTTGAGATGGGCAAACGCAATAAACGCGAAGCATTACGCTTAATTAAAGAAGCCGAAAAAGCAGATAAAAGCAAACTTTTAGCCGACCAAATTAAAATGATGAAAGGCCAAATGAATTCTTTAGATAAAACGCAGCAAGTACGTGGTGGTAAAGGCAGTTACAAGCAGTATTAGCTAATTTATAACTAGGGTCTGCTGAAAAATTCAAAACTTAACAAAAACGTAAATTTTTTTTGGAGTAAATCGAAGCATTAAACAATTGTATTTTATCATTTATTATTTTGGCAATTATAATCCTATAAATTGATGTTGTTGCTGAGAAACCATTACACATTAA
>JAYULE010000010.1:0-20715 GCA_043763845.1 Sphingobacteriales bacterium | reverse complement strand
CTTTTCTGCCCAAAAAAAGATTGGAACGCAAAGCCCGACCCTTGTGGTAACGCCAAAATAATACTTTTTAAAATGCTGTTATTTTTTCAGCGTAGCCTTTTTTAATAAGTAACAAAAACTTGGCAAAAGTTAACCTATTTCAAAAAATAAATATTTCTAACCCCAAAATCTTAGCTTAAGTCATCGTTTTAAGGCTACCAAAGTTTGCAATTTTGTTTTATAAATTATTTAAAAACAATATGAAACAAATTTTAATAGCAATTATGATATTAGCAAGCAACGCATTAAGTGCCCAAACCCAACAATTAAGTTTAAAAAACTTAAAATTTTACGAACATCAATTATATGATGTGATGGAAATTATAGACACCAACTTATTGGTAGCAAAACTTAAACAGGTTGAAAATGATTATGCACAAAACCCTACCGAAATTAATAAAACTAGGTTAGGTATTATTTACCACGAAACAGCTTTAAATTTAACGTTTTTTGCAAAAAGCACCTACAAAGGTTACGCCCAAAAAAGTTTTGATTTACTAAGCCAATTAGAAACAAACCCTAACACAACACCATCACTTTTGCCGTTTATCGCATCTTACCGGGCATCGGCATTGGCACTGGTTGGTGGGGAAACTAAAAAATTGAATTTAGTGGGGCAATCTTTTAAATTATTTGAACAAGCGGTAGAAAAATATGCCGAAATAAGTTATTTCCCTCTGTTTTTAAGAGGCAGCGTAGCCGAAAACCTACCTTGGTTTTTCTTTAGCAAAAAAAAATTTGCAAAAGAAGATGTGGAAGCTATAATAGATAAACAGGATAACGTCTCGTGGCTTGCAGAAGTTGGGGATTTGGTAAGCCTGAACTTTCAGTAAATCACTGACCACAAATTACAAAACAATGTGTAAAGTCTAGACTAAAACCCCAATTTTTGCAAACCGCTGTTGTGCGAGGTTTTTTTTACAATGTTACCGATAAGTTTAATCTTCCACCAAGTCCAACTTCTATTATTCTTTGTAAAGTTGAAATTCTTACATCTTTTACATTATTTTCAACTTTTGAAATATAAGATTTGTTTGTTCCACATTTAACAGCAAGTTGCTCTTGAGTTAAACCTTTTTCAATTCTTGCATCGTGAACTAAAGCACCTAATTTAAAATTTTCGTACCCTTCTTCAAATTCATTTCTTTCAATTGTTCCTGCCTCTCCAAATTGTTCATTTAAAATTTGAGAAAGTGTTTTTATGTCCTTACTTGTTTTCATAATATTCAGTTTTAATTTTTAATGCTTTCGCAATTTCGTTTTTCGGTGTTTTTTGCGTTTTTTTCTGAAATCCATTTGCTAATACAATTAATTTTCCTTCATCAAAAAAACTAAAAACTCTAAAAATATCACTTCCTTGTTGAACTCTAACCTCATAAAGTCCGTCGGTTTCTTCAATATGTTTTAAATACGTTTCTGGAACTTGTTGAATTTCTTCAATCAGTTTTAAAGTCCAAGCAATTTTCGCTTTCACTTTCGGATTTTGCTTTTCAAGAAAATCCTCAAAATATGATTTATACGAAATTACTGTTCTATATGTAATTCTGTTTTCCATTATGCAAATATACAAAAGTAGTCTTAATAGGCAACTTTTGTAATTCAAATTTTTCAGAAACTTTTATCCGGTTTTTTTCTCGCAAAATATCGCTCAACAATTCCGAATATGCAACAGATAAAATAATGAGTTTTACTTACTGGGCTTGGGCAAAGCAGCACCAAAATAAAAAGTACCGCACACAGGCTTTGCAATATCTTAATAAAGCAATTGCCCCAGACCCCAAATACCAAGCAGGCCGTAAGCGGGCCGAAGAATTAAAGTTGCAATTCACTAAGTGAAATACAATCAAAGCGTATGCCTTTATAATTTTAATTACATAGGCTTTAATTATATGGTTAAAATTACGCTGTGTTTAACTCAAAATAAAATCATATTTTTATATTTGTAATATATTTTTTAAACAAAAACAACAAAGCTATGCAAATCATAAATATTACAGCACATACCGAAAACGATGCCCAAATTGAAGCTATTAAAGCGGTTATTAAAGCTTTTAAAATTAAGTTTAGTATTTCTAAAACTACCAAACCAGTTTATAATCCAGATTTTGTGGCGATGATAAAAAAAGGTGAAAAAGAAATTGAAGAAGGAAAAGGAATAAAAATGTCGGTTACTGAATTTAAACAACTATGCAAATAGTATTATCTACAGAAGCAAAAGAACATCTTTTATTTTGGCAAAAAACTGGTAATAAAGCTATTTTAAGTAAAATAGAAAAACTAACCGATGCTATTATAGATAATCCTTATCAAGGCCTTGGCAAACCCGAAGCTTTAAAACATAATTTAACAGGTTGTTGGTCTCGCAGGATAAATCAAGAACATCGCTTAGTTTATAAAGTTACAATAGATTATACCATCCTACTATCCTTAAAAGGACATTATTAATTTCTAGCGGCTCACAAAAAGTACAACTTCCACCATTCCTCAGCTACTTTGTACCAACAAGTTCTAAAAAAGGGCTACAAAATTTTATATTTATCCTAAAAAAAAAAAACTTCTTTAATAAAACCAATTTTAAGAAACATTATTTTTTTAATAGCCTGTAAAGGTTAAAAATTATAAAAAAAATTGGTACCACCTTACATAATGGGGCGTTTAGCAAGCTAAACAGCCCCATTTTTGCTTAAATATTAAAACCAAAGCTAATGAAATGTATAATTATTATGGACGGCTAAAGGCATTTTCCTATGGCTTATTATCATAAATTTTCAACTCTAAAAAAATTCAATAATTGGAGTTTTTAAAACTAAAAAAATCAATTACAAATTAAACACACACAAATTTCTTAACTAAAGTTAACGATTGATAGTGATACAAGTTTGCACTTTTGCCAAACAAATCATAAAATAAAATAATGAATTTATTTAAACAAAAAAAATTACACAAACTATTATTGCTGCCGCTACTGTTTTTTACGGTTTCTATTAAAGCACAAAATAAAATTACCGTTAGTGGTACCATTACCGATAGTAAATCTAAAGAAGCCTTAATAGGCGTTAGTATTTACGTTCCCGAATTAAAAACAGGTATTAGTACCAACGAATACGGTTTTTATTCTTTAACCATACCAAGCGGAAAATATAGTCTCAATATTGGTTTTGTTGGCTATACTAGCATTTTAGATACTTTAAACATTAATGAAACCCTTAAAAAAGATTTTTATTTAGTAGCAAATAGCAAAACCCTAAACGAAGTAATTGTAATTGCCAACAAACAAACAGTAGAAATTAAACGCCCCGAGATGAGTATAAACAAGCTATCGGTACAAACTATAAAACAAATGCCAGTAGTTTTTGGCGAGGTTGATGTGATAAAATCTATACTACAACTACCTGGGGTAACCAATGCTGGCGAAGGTCAGTCGGGCTTTAATGTACGTGGTGGTAGTGCCGATCAAAATTTAATATTGTTAGATGAAGCTACAATTTACAACTCATCGCACCTTTTTGGCTTTTTCTCGGTTTTTAATTCCGATGCTATAAACGATATTAAATTGTATAAAGGCGGCATACCTGCTAGGTTTGGCGGCAGGCTATCCTCTGTTTTAGATATCTACCAAAAAGAAGGAAATAAAACAGAATTAAAATTTACGGGTGGTATTGGTATTGTATCTAGCAGGTTAATGGCCGAAGGCCCATTGGCAAAAGATAAAGGCTCGTTTTTAGTTGCAGGCCGAAGTACTTATGGGCATTTGTTTTTAAAACTTACGGATGTAAAAAGCACTGCTAATTTTTACGATTTAAATACCAAACTAAGCTATCAAATTAATAATAAAAATAAGGTTTTCCTTTCGGGATATTTTGGGCGAGATTTATTTAAATTTAACGACATTTTTGCAAATACCTACGGTAATGCAGTTGTAAATATGCGCTGGAACCATTTGTTCTCCGATAAATTATTTAGTAACCTATCTGCCATTTATAGCGATTATTATTACGGTTTAGATGTTGGTTTGGCAGGTTTTAAATGGGAAAGTGGAATAAAAAACTTTAATCTTAAATACGATTTTAAACACTATTTAGGTAACTCGGTAAAATTAAACTATGGCTTAAATGCACAAAATTATATTTTTAACCCTGCTACAATTATACCAAACGACCAAAAATCGCAAATAAACCCCCGACAGTTTGCCAGAAAATATGCTTTCGAACCAGCTCTTTATTTTGATGTTGAGCAAAATTTATGGTCAAAAATATCGGTAAATTATGGCTTACGATATAGTTCGTTTTACAGGTTGGGTAACCAAGATGTAAACATTTACAACAATAACCAAGCTGTAAATTTTAACGAAACGCTAAATATTTACGAAAAAGCATCGCCAAAAGGCACAAAAAAATATGGTAAAAATGAAACTATAGCCAATTTTGGCAATTTTGAGCCGAGACTTTCTATTGCTTATGCATTTAACGACGACCAATCTATTAAAACCAGTTACAATAGAATGGCACAATACTTACATTTAGTAACCAACACACAATCGCCCACGCCGTTAGATGTTTGGACACCCAGCGATAATTTTTTTAAACCTCAAATTTTAGATCAAGTTGCATTAGGCTACTTTCAAAATTTTAAAAATGGTAACTATTCGTTAGAAGCCGAAACTTTTTATAAGCAAATAAAAAACAGAGTTGATTATATTGATGGTGCCAATTTAATTGCAAATGAAGCATTAGAGCAAGTAGTATTAAATGGTAAGGGCAGAGCTTATGGTTTTGAGCTAATGATTAGAAAAAATACAGGCACTTTAACGGGTTGGTTGGCCTACACTCTTTCAAAATCAGAACAGCAAACCCCTGGCCGCACAGCTAATGAAACAGGAATAAATAATGGCGAGTGGTATAATGCTGCATCAGATAAATTGCATAACTTATCCTTAACTTCAACCTACAAATTAAGCAAAAAATGGCGTTTAGGAGCAATTTTCGCACTACAATCTGGTCAGCCTGTAACTTTTCCTAACGGTAAATATCAATACCAAGGCATTAATGTACCCAGTTTTGGTTTGCGTAACCAAAACCGACTGCCCATTTACCACCACTTAGATGTTTCTGCTACCTATTTGCCAAAACCTAATAAAGAAAAAGGCTGGCAAAGCGAGTGGGTTTTTAGCATATACAATATTTACAACAGGCAAAATGCCGCAAATATAGTTTTTACCCAAAATATACAAACGGGTGTAAACGAAGCAAAACGTTTATCAATTTTTGGCGCAGTACCAAGTGTTACTTACAATTTTAAATTTTAATTAAAGATGAAAAATATCCTAATTTTATTAACTGTATTATT
Source organism: Sphingobacteriales bacterium (assembly GCA_043763845.1). GTDB lineage: Bacteria > Bacteroidota > Bacteroidia > Sphingobacteriales > Sphingobacteriaceae > Pseudopedobacter. The sequence continues at coordinate 15,330 of JAYULE010000010.1, read as the reverse complement.
TTTTGCAAGCTGCGAAAAAGTAATCGAAGCCGACTTAAATACTGCCGCACCTAGGTTAGTAATAGATGCTGCTATAAAATGGCAAAAAGGTACAACAGGCAACCAACAAACTATTAAACTAACCACCACAACAGGGTATTACAAAAGCCAAATACCAGTAGTATTGGGCGCAATAGTTAAGGTAACCAATAGTACCAATACTGTTTTTGATTTTACCGAAACCCCAAACACAGGTATTTACGTTTGTACAAATTTTGTACCTGTGCTTGGCGAAACTTACTCGCTAAAAGTTACTTATGGTGGGCAAACTTATACCGCTACCGAAACATTAATTAATGCTCCCAGTATTATAAACGTAGAGCAAAGAAATGATTTGGGTTTAAATAGTGATGAAATAGGCATAAAAGTAAACTTTAAGGATTTACCAAACAATAACGATTTTTATTTAGTAACGTACCAAACCCCAGTACTTGCCTTTCCTTTTTTAGAGGTTTTTAACGATGAGTTTTTTGAAGGAAATATAATTTTTGGCCTTTTTAGCAACAAAGATTTAAAAACAGGCAACCAAATAAAGATAGAACTAAACGGAGTTTCAAAGCCTTATTTTAATTATTTAACAATACTTACAGGTATTGCTAACGGCAGTGGCGGTCCTTTTGGTACTGTGCCTGCAACCACTTTGCGTGGTAATTTCACAAACACAATTAATAAACAAAATTATGCACTAGGCTACTTTAGTTTATCTCAAACAGATAATTTAATATATACTACAAAGTAATTAATATTTAAATAATGAAAAAAGCAATTATACTAATATTTATTACTGCCGCAGTAAGCACTTATGGCCAGGGGGTTAAACCTTTTCATTTTTCGGTATTAAACCAGCTTAGTACACAAGGAATTGAAAGTAAAAACACCGATTATCATTTTTCAATCAACCTGTTTTCGGGCACAGTTAAAAGTATAAAAGGCTTAGAAATTGGCTCGTTTTATAACCAAAATAATGGCAATATGGTGGGTGCACAATATTCGGGATTGGTAAATGTTACCAAAGATAGTTTAAAAGGCATTCAAGCGGCTGGCATAGCCAACATTACTGGCAATGTAGTGGGTGTGCAATATGCTGGTTTATATAATCAAGCTAAAAATGTTTTGGGCATACAAACAGGTGGCTTAGTAAATATAGCGCATAATGTTAAAGGAATACAATTAAATGGCTTAGTAAACAAAGCTAAAGTATTAACCGGCTTACAAATTGGTTTACTAAACATTTGCGATTCGGTAGCAAAAGGCGGCGCAATAGGCTTGATTAACATAGTAAAGAAAAACGGCTATCGCGAAATAGAATTTTCTACTGCCGATTATCAAAATATTGGTATCAGCTATAAATCGGGTATAAAGGAAATATATTCAATTTTAAATGTAGGCTATAATTTTGGAAATCAGCCGCTTTTAGTTTGCGGTTCGGGTATTGGTAGGTTAGTTGAGTTTAGAAAGCAAAAATGTTTTTTTAAACCCGAATTAATTGGTTTTGCCTATTTCGATAATTTTAGCATTGACCAAAAAAGTGCAAATTCTTTTCATTTGCGATTAGGCTTAATGCGTAAATTCAATAAAATCGCTGTCAACGTTATGCCAAGTATATATTATGCCAACACTTACCAAAATAACCAAGCTAGCTTAGTAGCATTAAGCCCCATAAAACCATTTTCTACTAATAATAGAAGCGGTTTTGGCTTTGGTATTGGTATTGGTATATCTATATTGAATTAAACAATTGATTACGTAAATTGAGATTGGTTGTGTTTCAGATGCAAACTTAATAACTCATATTTTTAAAAATATATTTAAAAAAAATTTTGTAAGGGTTTTTGGTAGATTTTTTACAATCAAATTATCCAAAACCCTCGAACAAAAAAAAGCTGCCCATATTATACAGGCAGCTTTTTATTTATATTTTAAAGATTATTTTTTTAAAAACTTAAAATCTTTACCAATAAAACGAGCGTTAGCACCCAATTCTTCTTCAATACGTAATAGTTGGTTGTATTTTGCAATCCTATCTGAGCGTGAAGCCGAACCTGTTTTTATTTGACCACAGTTTAAGGCTACGGCTAAATCTGCAATGGTAACATCTTCTGTTTCGCCCGAGCGGTGCGACATAACTGATGTATAACCTGCATTTTGTGCCATAGTAACCGCATTTATAGTTTCGGTAAGCGAACCAATTTGGTTTACTTTTACCAAAATAGAATTTGCAGTATTGCAATCAATGCCTTGTTTTAAACGGGTTACGTTAGTAACAAATAAATCATCACCTACTAATTGTACTTTATCGCCAATTTTTTCAGTTAATAATTTCCAACCATCCCAATCATTTTCATCCATACCGTCCTCAATAGATAGGATAGGATATTTTGCAGCTAATGAAGCTAAATAATCTACTTGTTGGGCACTGGTAAGTTTAGCACCTTTTTCGCCTTCAAACTTAGAGTAATCGTAAATCCCATTTTTATAAAATTCAGATGCTGCACAATCAAACGCTAAATAAATATCAACACCTGGTTTGTAACCTGCTTTTTCTATCGCTAACATTATGGTTTCAACACCATCTTCGGTACCTGCAAATTTAGGAGCAAAGCCACCTTCATCTCCAACCGCTGTTGATAAACCTCTATCATGTAAAATTGCTTTTAGGCTATGAAAAACCTCGGTTCCCCAACGTAAAGCTTCAGAGAAAGTAGCGGCTCCAACTGGCATTATCATAAATTCTTGAAAAGCAATTGGGGCATCAGAATGCGAACCACCGTTAATAATATTCATCATAGGTATAGGCAATGTGTTTGCATTTACACCACCAATATAGCGGTACAAAGGTTGCTTGCTTTCTTGGGCTGCGGCTTTTGCAACTGCTAAAGAAACACCTAAAATAGCATTTGCACCTAAGTTACCTTTGTTTTCTGTACCATCTAAATCAATCATTAACTGGTCTATTGAGTTTTGTTCAAAAACATCGGTACCTATTAGCGCATCGGCAATTTTATCGTTTACATTAGCAACAGCTTTTAAAACGCCTTTACCTAAATATACTGATTTATCTTTATCACGTAACTCAACAGCTTCGTATTGGCCAGTTGAAGCACCAGAAGGTACTGCTGCTCTGCCAATTATGCCGTTTTCGGTTATTACATCTACTTCAATGGTAGGGTTTCCTCTCGAATCAAGGATTTGTCTTGCGTGGATATCAAGAATTAAGCTCATATTGTCTATTTTAATTTATTTTTTTAACACTTAGTGTTATTAATACACCAAGGTAATTAATATTCATTATTCTACAAATATAAAAAATATTATCTTTTATGATGTTTAGCTATATTAATTAATAATTTATTAACGTGAGTGGTATAATTAAAAACAATCCAAATTATTTTAGCTTTTGGTTTTGTCATAAACAAACTATTTTTTCATAAAATTGTATTAATTAAGTATATTAACACAATTTTGCAATAGTAATTGCAGTTTAAAATATTTATAATAAAATTAATGCAACCAAAACTTAAGTTTATAAATTCAAATAACTCTACATTTTACGCAACCGTCAGAAACAGAGTAGATAGTTATTTTAGCGAAAAAAATATATCTACTCACGCCAATACAGCTATGTGGTTTAAGGCAATTTTTTTTATTGGGGGATTTTTAAGTCTGTATTTTTTAATTATTCTTGGTAATTTTAATTCCGCTACTTTACTAGGGATGGCTATTTTATTGGGAATGTTTGGTGCATTTATTGGATTTAATGTTTGCCACGATGCCTTGCATAAAGCTTTTTCAAGCAATAAACATGTTAACACAAGTTTGGGTTTTATTTTTAATTTAATTGGTGCCAGTTCTTATGTATGGAATATTTGCCACAATATTGTACATCATACCTATACAAATATTGCGGGTCACGATGAAGATATAGACATTGCACCAGGTCTCATTCGGTTTTCTCCTACCGAGCCGGTAAATAAGTTGCAACGTTACCAACATTATTATGCTTTTTTGTTATATAGTTTTGCTATGTTAACTTGGGCATTTAAAAAGGATTATAAAAAGTTTTTTCAGAAAAAAATCGGTGAGCAAACCGCCAATCACCCAAAAATAGAGTACTTTAGGTTGTTTTTTTACAAAGCTATTTATTATTTTATTTTTATTGCTGTGCCTTTGTTAGTGATGCCCATTACTGGATTTCAATTTTTTATTGGCTTTATAGCTTACTTATTTGCTCAAGGTTTTGTGTTAGGTTTAATTTTTCAGTTAGCACATGTGGTAGAAGGTACAACTTTCCCCTTACCAAATACTATCGGAAATATTGAAGAAGCTTGGGCAGCTCACCAAATGCGTACTACAGCAAATTTTTCGGTTAATAGTAAAATAGCGGCCTTTTTGTGTGGCGGGTTAAACCAGCAAATTGAACACCATTTGTTTCCAAAAATTTGTCATATACATTACCCTGCAATTGCAAAAATTGTAAAAGCTACTGCATTAGAATTTAATTTACCATATATAGAAAACAAAACATTTGTGGATGCTTTACAATCGCATTACCGCATATTAAAAAAACTAGGTAAAGAAACTTATGATACCAATATTAACCAACAACCTTTACCAGTTTCAATTGCTGTTTAAGGCTATCCAAATTTTTTTGAGTTTAAAATTTTGCTTGTAAATGGGCTTAAATATTTTGTTGCCTTAGTTCAGTAAATTATTTTTTCTAATAGTTTTAGTTATGATTTGGGCGTTTAAACACGCTGTACGCTATATCTTTTTATCAATTGCGGTTGGCTAAAGCCAACCGCAATTGATAAAAAGGATGTCGCTGCCATTGTTAACGCTCTAAAATATTTAACCGTATTAAAAAACAGCCAGTTAATGTTAATTTAAAAATGTATTTGGTTTAAGAATAAATCAAAAAATAACTAGGAATTAACAAAGTAGAACCACTCATACCATATTTACATGTAAAAGTCTTTATCTAATTAAATTGTTGTTTGATAATAATATTAATTGAAGTTTGCCCTAACTTAGCTTTACTTTATACCGAAAAACTTTCGCCACAACCGCAGGTGCGGGTAGCATTGGGATTGATAAAATTAAAACCTTTACCATTTAATCCATCCGAAAAATCAAGCTCAGTGCCAGCTAAATATAAAAACGATTTCATATCTAAAATAATTTTTACGCCTTGGGCTTCAAACTCTTGGTCGCCTTTGCGTAGCTCGTTATCAAAATCCATATTGTACGATAAGCCCGAGCAGCCGCCCCCTTGTACAGATACGCGTAAAAAATAGCTTTCATCTAAACCGCCATCGGTCATTAATTCGGCAACTTTTAGTTTTGCTTTTTCGGTTATTGTTACCATAGTTTTTTTTTTCATCATTTGCGGTTGGCTTAAGCCAACCGCAATTGATTTTAGTGATGCGATTTTTCTAACTCAAAAAGTGGCAAGCCATTTTTTGCTCTATAATCGTTAATTGCCGATTTTATGGCATCTTCGGCCAAAACCGAACAGTGAATTTTTACTGGTGGTAATGCCAACTCTTCCACAATATCCATATTATCAATCTCTAATGCATCATTAATAGATTTCCCTTTTAACCACTCGGTAGCTAAAGAAGATGAAGCAATTGCCGATCCGCAACCAAAGGTTTTAAACTTGGCATCGGTTATCATGTGGTTTTCGTCAACCTCTATTTGTAAGCGCATTACATCGCCACACTCGGGTGCACCCACTAAACCTGTACCTACACTTTTTTTTGATTTATCTAAAGTACCCACATTTCGAGGGTTGCTGTAATGATCTATAACTTTATCTGAATATGCCATGTTTTTATTTTTTAATTGTAATTATACGAGTTAATAAGGGCTTAATGTGCTGCCCACTCTATCGAATCTAAATCTATTCCTTCTTTAAACATTTCCCATAATGGGGATAATTCTCTTAAATGTAAAACTGCTTTTTTGGTGTTTTCTATCGCAAAATCAACTTCTTCTTCGGTACTAAATCTACCCAAACCAAAACGGATGGATGAATGTGCTAAATCATCAGATAAACCTAAACTTTTTAAAACATAAGATGGCTCTAAAGATGCTGATGTACAAGCCGAACCTGATGAAACTGCCATATCTTTCATAGCCATCATTAAGCCTTCGCCCTCTACATATTTAAATGATATGTTGGCCGTATGTGGCAAACGGTGCTGCACATTACCATTTACGTACGATTCTTCTAACTCGCTTAAATTGCTTTCTAACTTATCTCTTAAAGCCGATAAACGAATAGCTTCGCTTGCCATTTCATCGAAACACAACTCACAAGCTTTACCTAAACCCACAATACCCGGTACATTTAAAGTGCCCGAACGCATACCACGCTCATGTCCGCCACCGTCCATTTGTGAAGTTACTTTTACTCTTGGGTTTTTACGGCGAACGTATAAAGCACCTACGCCTTTTGGCCCGTACATTTTATGGCCAGATAGAGCCAATAAATCAATACCATCATCAATAACATTTACGGGAATTTTACCTACAGCTTGTACAGCATCAGTAAAAAATAAAGCACCAAATTTATGTGCAATGGCCGATATTTGCTTAACAGGCTGTATTACACCAATTTCGTTGTTGGCATACATTATGGCAACTAATATAGTTTGAGGGGTCATAGCTGCCTCTAGTTTTTGTAAATCAACTAATCCATCGCTTTCAACATCTAAATAAGTAATACTTGCACCTAATTTTTCTAAATGTTTACAGGCATCTAAAACGGCTTTATGCTCGGTAGTTAAGGTAATAATGTGGTTACCTTTATCTTTATACATTTCATAAACACCTTTTATAGCCAAGTTATCCGACTCGGTTGCACCCGAAGTAAAAATAATTTCTTTCTCGTTTGCGCCTATTAATTTGGCAACCTGCTCTCTAGCGTAATCAACACCTTCTTCGGCAACCCAACCATAAGGGTGGTTTCGGCTAGCTGCATTTCCAAATTTTTCGGTAAAATAGGGTAGCATAGCTTCTAACACACGTGGATCCATTTGTGTAGTTGCGTTGTTATCTAAATATATAGGAGTTTTTATCATCTTGTTTTTAATTCTACTAATTGTGAACAAATGTACATAAACTTACAACAAATGATTATATGAAGTGTTTTTTAAAGGTCATTATTTTTTAGGGTTGATTAAAGATAAGCCAAATTTAACATTTAGAAAATCACCAACGCAAATTCTAAATTACACATTCAATTATTGGCACATTTTGTAAATATGTTAAAATTACATTTCTTAAAAAAACTAACCAAAATATACCTATTCTTGCGTAAGAATATTTAAAATTGCTTTAAACTACTTTAATAAAACAAACAGGTAATTATAAACAGTAGATATTAATTTAACAAACGGAGTGGCAAATGTTTTTGCACCTTTGTGGCTGTAGAGTATGGTATTAGTTATAATTTAAAATTCGTATTCGCACAAATGGGAAACTTGCAACAAGTGGAGTCTCGCTAAAGACTATACTTTTGTAAAATTTTTTTTCTCTTTCTAAAATAAAGTTTCTTAATTTTATATTAAAATTTAAAAGATAAGCTATGCAACTTTTACTAAATGTTACCGATAATAAAGCTGATTTATTATTAGAGTTTCTAAATAGCCTTAATTACGTAATTACTGCTCAAAAAGTAGAGACCAATTACGAAGTAATCATCCCTTTAAAAAACGCTACTAGTTTTTTTGATTTAGATGAAAGGGTTATAGCAATGCTTTATAAAAGGGCATTAAGCCCGAACCAAAATTGTTTAAGTTTAGAAGAATCTAACCTTAGGTTAAGTGAGTTATAAAATTATTATTGAGCCAGAAGCACAGCTTGATATTGAAACTTCGTACCAATATTACAAAGATTTTGCAAATTTAAAAACTGCAAAGCTTTTTTTAAAACAATGGCGATTATCATATAAAGCACTACAAATTAATCCATTTTATCAGATTAGGTTAAAAAATTATCGAACTTTACCTTTTAATAAATTCCCTTTTTTAATTTTTTTTCAGATTTTGGAGGAAGTAAAACGGTAAAAATTATCGCTGTTTTTAATACCGAACAAAATTCAATAAAATATCCCATTTAAAAATACAGGTATATTTTAAATAGCATTAAATATCTGTTTAGTTTTTAACTCTTAAAATTTTAAGAACAAACCCTTTATGGCAAGTTCTGATTCACACACTCAATTTGGGCATTTTGTAAATATGTTAAAATTACATTTCTTAAAAAAACTAACCAAAATTTACCTATTCTTGCGTAAGAATATTTAAAATTTTTTAAACTATTTTATTAAAACAAACAGGTAACTATAAGCAGTAAATATAAATTTAACAAACGGGCAAGCATATACTTTTGCACCTTTGGGAGTATAGAGCGGCGTATTAGTTATAATTTAAATTCGTTCTAGCTCATTGCAAACTTATGCTAGGGGATAAAAATATGTCCTAAATCATAAAATATCAATAAGAACAATGTATTATTTTAGTTAAAAAATTATTAGCTTGTAATAATAAATTCTTTATTGTTATTTTATTTCAAAAATTAATTTATTTGTTCTAAAATCTTTTTATCAAATTAAATTTTCAAATTAAAATCTATTTATTTAATATCAATATGGTTTTTATAACGTGTAATCAATTTAGTAATTTTAACAAAGTATTTAATATATTATGACTGACCAAAAGATAATAATTTTATATGTAGATGATGAAGAAAATAATTTGATTTCGTTTAAAGCCAACTTTAGATTTAAGTATAAAATTTTTACAGCATTAAGTGGTGAAGAGGCATTGAAAATTATGGAAAAACAACCTATTAATGTTATCATTACCGATCAACGTATGCCTCATATGACTGGTGTTGAATTTTTAGAGCAAGTAATAACTAAGTTTCCGGACCCGGTTAGAATTTTATTAACTGGTTATACAGATATGAGTGCCGTAATTGACGCCGTAAATAAAGGTAAAATATTTCATTACCACACCAAACCTTGGAATGAACAAGAATTAGAAAAAACCATTATTAGAGCTTTTGAAACGTATAGCAATAAAAAAGAAATAGAAGAAATGAATCAAAAGTTAGAAGTTTCTAATGATCAATTAGAATTTTTACTTCGTCAGAAACTTTTATCCTAAAATAGTTAAAGACAAAACGATAACAGCTTTTTGGACTGATATTTTTACTCTTAATAAAAATAATCTTAGTCTACTTACTATTCTACAATTTTATTTAAAATATCGTTTACATCCTTTAAATCAAATGGTTTTCGCAAAAGCCCAATTATGGAAGAGTAACCTAAAATTTTTTGAAAATCATTGTTATCTAATGAGGTTGTCATAGCTATGATTTTAAACTTTGATTGTATATTTAATGGAAGTGTTTCAAATTCTTCAACAAATTGAAATCCATTCATTACTGGCATCATAATATCTAGAAATACAACTGTTAAACCTTCGTAATGTAGATTCCCTAATTTAATGTCATTACTAATTTCAATTGCACTATTATAAATTTTCAGAACTTGACTTTCATCAATTCTTTCAATTATTTTTTTGGTCACAAAACAATCTAAAGTTCTGTCATCAACTATAATATACATCTTTTTCATAGTCATCATTTATTGGGTATATTAACTGTAAATGTAGTTCCTCTGTCTATTACAGATTCAACACTTATCTCTCCATTTAATTTAAGTATGGCACTTTTAACATTAAATAAACCAAACCCAGAACCTGCATTTTTATAATGTGCTCTAAAAAAGAGATTATATATCTGACTTAGATATTTTTCTTCAATACCACATCCATTGTCGCTTACTTTTATTGTGGCTACACCTTTTTCAACTTTAATATCTAATTCAATAAACTTATTTTCAAAATCGGTTTTTTGATATTTAAATGCATTTGATACTAAATTTGTTATAATCAGATTTACAGACACCTCGTCGTTCCAAAAATCTTGAGTTTGAGTTACATTAACTTTAAAGTTAATGTTAGCGCTTAAAGCATAAATATTGTATATGCCTTTTAAATTATCAGCAATTTTATTAAAATCTACGTTAACATTTTTGAGCTCACCTCTCTGCATACAAAAATAATCATGCATGTTAACAATAAATGTATCTAACTTATTAACAGATGATTGCATAAGCGTTAGTATTTCCTTTATTTCTTGTAAATTTTCAGTATCTAAAGCTAGATTTATTCCTCCTATTACACCAACTAAAGGACCTCTAATATCATGACTAACAGAATATGCAAATTTATCTAACTCGGAATATGCTTTACTTAACTCATTATTTTTAATAGAAAGCATAGAACTTACATTGTAAAATTTTACACCTTCTTCAATTGCATTAATAATATCTGCATCAATCCATGGTTTTTTAACGTATCTAAAAACATGGCCACGATTTATAGAATCTATTACGGCTTCAATGTCTGCATAGGCTGTTAACAAAATTCTAATTGGGTAAGGATAAATTACTCTCATTTCCTCAAAAAACATTACCCCTGTAATATCAGGCATTTTTTGATCACAAAAAATAACTTTTATATCATCATGTTTTTCTAAAAAGGCGTAGGCTTCTTGTGTATTTTGAGCTATCAAAATGTGATAATGGAAACGGAGTGCCGCTTTAAATCCAATAAGATTGTTCATCTCATCGTCCACATAAAGTATCTTTATTTTATTGGATATTTCCATATAGTGTTGAATTGATGAATTTTAAATAAAATTATTTAAGCTTATTGTTTTAATGAGAAACAGGAATTATAATAGTTATTTCTGTTCCTTTATTTAATTCAGAATTAATTATAACCTCTCCATTATGTTTTTTTATGGTATTATAAACAATAGACATACCCAAACCAGTTCCCTCGCCAACTTCTTTAGTGGTAAAAAATGGTTCAAAAATTTTCTGTTTCGTTATTTCACTCATTCCTGTGCCATTATCAACAATTTTAATTTTAGCATAATCTTTATCTGCTTCGGTATGTATACTAATTATTCTAGTTCCGGTTTCTGGTTTTTTATATTTTAAAGCATCAATAGCATTGGAAATAATATTTAAAACAACCTGATTTAATTTACCCGGATAACAGTTTATTTTTGGAAAATTACCATAATTAATTTCTACCTCAATATTGTTTAAACTTAAACTATTTTTCATGATAATTAAAGTTGAATCTATGCCTTCGTTAATATTAGCACTTTTTAAATCGTCTTCATCAACTCTAGAGAATATTCTTAATCCTGCAACAATTTCTGCAGTTCTATTTGCACCTTCGGTAATACCTCCAAGTAAATTATCAATTTCAGCCTTTAAATAATCATAATCTAATTCTTCTTTATAATTTTCGATAGTTTTTTTCTTTTCCGAAGCATCTTTATCAGACAATCCAACATTTTCTATAAATTCTAAGGCATCAAAAAGCATGCTTAAATCTCTTTTTAAGGGCGGTACATTTGAGGTTACAAAGTTAATTGGATTATTTATTTCATGCGCTATGCCGGCAGTTAACTGTCCTAAAGAAGCCATTTTTTCTGATTCTACCAGCTGTGACTGAGCTTGTTTAAGATCTTCGAGAGTGTCGCTTAACTCGTTGTTAGTGGCTACAAGTTCAATAGTTCTTTCTTTTACCTTTTGTTCGAGGAAAACGTTTTGTTCTTTGATAATGCGCTCGTTTTCTTGAGCAGCCGCTAAAGCTTCTGCCTGTGAAATTTCCTTTTCCTTTTTAAAAATATTAATTTTATTGGCAAGTGCAAATGATAGAATGATGGCTTCTAGTGCCGAACCAATTTCTACAGCATGTACAGTAATTTCGTTGTATGGCACAATACCATAATCTTTAAATACGAATACTAAAATACTCACAAAAAATATAGTCCAACTTAATAAAAAGTATTGAGCAGGAGCATAGTTTTTCCTATAAATAAACCAGGCTACGTAAATTATAAGTAAAGAACCTAAACCAGCAGTTATATTAACGACCTGAAACGCTTGTTCTTTAAGATTAAATAAAAGCAGTGCTAATGCTGCCAGATATAGCACAATAGTAATATTTAAAGCAATGTTTAATTTATAGGAATATTCTCTAGTTCGTAAAAAGAATTTTGCAAAAAGGATAGTTGCAATACCAGACATGATACCGCAAATGATGACCATATTTTGGGCAAGCCATACATTATCAGTCCACAAAAATCGGTGAGAAAAGCCAAGTAAAGTAGCTTGGGTAAGCGCAACCCAAAATATATAATGACAATAGACCAAATAATCTTTGTCTCTAACAGTAAAATAAATAAATAGGTTATATAGCAACATCACCATCATAATACCCAAGTATATTCCTGTTTTTGTGTCGCTATCACTAATAATAGGCAATATTTGGTCCGAAGTATGTATACTTATTGGAGCAAGTATTTGTTCGTTGGCTTTTAATTTCAAATAGCAGCTAATGGACTCCTTAGGATGTAAAGGAATGTTGAATAAATAAAATTGATGTTTATATTTACGGTTTCTAACTGGTGAGTAATTTGTGCTTTTTATTTTCTCAATTGCATTTTTTCTTACAATATATAACTCTACTTCGTTTATTATTGGGTTCGAAAGATTAAAAATAAACTCTTTTTTATCAGAATTGTTGGTTAGCTTAAATTTAAGCCAGTTATTATTTGTACTAATACCTAAGTTTGGTACATCAAAACTGTTAGAGTGGAATAGATTATCAGATTTTAAAATTTGTTTGAAGCTTAAATCACTGCTTGAATCCTGAAAAACAGAGATGGATTTGCCAATATATTTTTCTTTTAAAGCATCTTGGATATACAGTGTGTTTTGGGCAAATAACGAAATACATGTAAGGTAACTTAGTGAGAATAAAAGAATAGTTTTTTTTATAATTGACTGCTTTATTTTAAAAATATGTCTTTTATAATATGAGAAATTAATTTCCATACATTTATTTGTTATTAAATATGTAATCAAAATCTACATAATATCTACCCGAATTTGTATGTTCATTTAGTAAAATACGCCTGCAAATATCGGTTGTAATAGCACCTCCCAAAACCACAGATGAAGCTAGCTGAGGCCATGTATTAATGGTTTTGCCAATTTGTGCCATAGAAAGTTGCATTCTCTCTGATAATTTATCAAAAGATAAAATTGACATTAATATATCGGCTTTGTTTTCAAAAGTTACAGCTATATTATTATCTACAATGAATTTATCTAAATAACCATGAAGTAAAGATCTTTCTGGTTCTAAATCAAATCTTTCAATATCAAGCATTCCACGATCATTAGTGTCCATTAAAACGGGTACTCCAAGTTCACGAGCTTTAAAACGACTTTCTATTTTAATATCCAACCCATCACATACTTCAACAAACAAGTCTAATTTTCCATTTTTAAGAAAAAAATCATCCATGTTTTTATTCGTCAAGCCATCATTAAATATCCTTACTTTCAAATATGGATCTATTTCGTAAATTTCCCTAGCAGCTAAAATAGTTTTACTAATTCCGAGATTATAAACGCCAGTCCTTATTCTATTTAAATTACTTAGTTCTGCTGTATCAAAATCTGCCAATCTAAGCTCTCCGCAAGTTCTTTCCATGGCTAAAGTTAATGCGATAGATTGGCCTACGGAAAGCCCAACAATTCCTATAATTTTTGACTGTAGATTAACCTGCTCTTCTACCGTAATTTTATTTTTATTCCTATTGGTTCTAACTTCAATAAACTCATCTTTATCTAATAAATGAACTAACTTTTTACTCCATGGATAAAACACCCATACGCCATAATTTTCTAAATCTATACCTTTAAGATGAATATCAATTAGATTTTTTGTTTCTTCTTTGTTTAGTTTTACCGAAGGGTTTTTACATTTTATAAGTTCTTCTAACTGACTATATATTTCGTTGTAAATAAAAATAACTTTTTCCTCTTCTATCAATTTGTTCAGGTTTTGTTCCTCTGATGGTTTTTGAATGTTAAAAAAAATAGGCTCATATAATGTCTCTGACTGTTTAGTATGGAAAAGTGCTTTATCAAAAGGTGCTAACATATTAATAATTTAAAGAAAATTAATTTCATTTTCGTTTATAGTGGCATTTAAAAAATTTGCTTCTGCATTCTTAATAGTTTCAGCTAAACTCCATTCACTTAATTTGGGAATTTTAGTTTCATAATGAATTTCTATTTCTTTTTTTCGCAAAATTTCTGTTCTTATGATGGACAGATTTTCTCTGATTTTAAAAATTGCAGTTTTATCCTCCTCATGGGCTTTGCTTAAGACAGGCACATCTTTAACAACCATTGTAGTTGCTACAAGATCTAATTTCGGGTAAAAGAATGTGCCCTCATTGCCAACGCTGGCTTCTAATTCCATACCAACACATTCTCCAGGTTTTATTGTGTAGGGTGCACATAATGCAAAAAGTGATTGTATACCTAATTGAAAAGAAATTGCTGCAGCAGCCCGTATAAGAAATATACTTCCAATTCCAAAGCCTGCAATTTCCCTCGAATTCCATAAACCACATAACTCCCCAGTTCCATGTTGAGCATATTTCCAAATAAGATTAAATATCGATGGATCAAGAGCAGAGGTAGCCTGTTCTATTGGTAAAGGCTGATTACCACCAGCCACATGTACTCTTGCGCCACCGTATACTTTTTTTCCATCCAGAGATTCTACAACCAAAACAAAAGCAGCCGGATTATACATCCAGTCGTTTTTAGAGGAAGTAACTTTGGTAATACCTATACTGGTTAATACATGTGTATGCCCTTCTACAAAAAGCTCACAAGTTTTAGGATCATCAATAGCTCTAAAGGCCCTTAATCTAACTTCGGGCTTATCTTTATTTAAGGAATTATCCATTTATATACATATATTCTTTATTCAGATTTAAAAGATTCAAAAAAAATCAACACACAAATTTATGTTTTAACTAAAATTGAATCAATAATGTTTTGTGAAAAAGCACTAAACTAAATACTGTAATTAACTAATCGAAACTAAAATAAAAAGTTGCAAAGTATGAATTTACTTCTATTTAATTGTTACAACATTAAATAATTGTATGGAACAAGTGTAGGCTTCGCAAAAAATAGTTTGTTTTAAATTAAACAATACTTGAAGTTATAAAACGTAAGAAATGAAAAATTTAAATATTAAACTTTAGCATTTGCAAATTTACTTACTTTCGTAAAAATTTATTAATGGATAACCGCAATTT
>JAYULE010000009.1:0-20980 GCA_043763845.1 Sphingobacteriales bacterium | reverse complement strand
CAGACCAAGGAAAAGATTTGGGTATAAAACACCCAACGAAGTTTTTGCCAATAAACTAAATAATTTAGATAGTGTTGCATTTATTACTTGAATCCACCGTTCGTTTAAAATTGTATTTTTTAAAATCTCACCATCGTTAGCAGTAATACCAAACACCTGTTTAAAAACTCGGGCTTTGTGCCTTCCCCTTTCGTGGTTTAGGTTTAAACAATAGCCAACAATTTTATCATTTGGTATAACAGCATTTTCATAATTTGGTAAACGGTATACCATCAAATATATTTATTTTACACTTAGTTTAAAGAGATGTTGTAAGATTTTTTATCCGTAGCACATCGTTCTTAGGTTTTGCAAATGATAGGGTTTTTTAAACCAGCTCTTCTACATATATGGCTTTTCGATGTTTGCAAAGTAGAAGTTTAAATCGTAGGGTTTGCAACCCCTAAAACCAATTTTACTAAAGTTTTAAATATTTGCAATTATTGTGCTTCTTAAACTACTTTAAACTCCGCTTCTTTAGCAAGAAATAAATCGTATTGTGCTTGCATACCAAACCAATAGTGTGCGCTACTACCTAAAACTCTTTCTAGTTTTATAGCTAATTTTGCCGATATGTTTCGCTTACCAACAAAAATATCGCTTAGGTGATTTGGCAAAATATCCAATGCTTTTGCTATATCTTTTTTTACTAACTGTTGAGTTTCTATTTCCTCTAGTAGAAAAACACCTGGGTGAAAGGCTTCAATATCAATACTAATTCCTTTTTCTTTTAATACGTTTTCCATCATGTTAATTTATTTATCCGTAATGGTTTGATACCTCTTCAATACAAATTATCTCAATTTTTTTAAATTCGTCATCTATAATTCTAAAAATAAGTCGGTAAGCCTTGTTTATTCTTATCGAATATTTATTTTCATATTTCTTACCTTTAAGTTTCTCAAAATGTAGGCTTTTAATGGTTCTTAAATCATTGCTGTTTAATGCATTGCTAATTTGGAATATTCGCTGTTTAAATTTTATTGCCTCCTCATAAGGAAAAGGGAGTTTTCCGTTATACCCATTTTTGCTTGTTAATTCAGCTAAAAAATCATCATCAAACTGTACCCGCATCTTTTATGTTTTCCATTACAAATGTAGCAAATATTATTACCAAATAATGGTAATAATTTTTTTTAATTAGTTGATGGGGTTAGGTTTTGCTACCCGTTTATCCTTAGAGTTAGCGCAGCGTTCTAAGGATTTGTAAATAAAATGGAGTCTCCAGACTCCAGTAACTTACTTTTTATTTATTGCGGAGTTTGGAAACTCCTTTTTATTATTAAGTACGGAGTGCGCTGCGCTAACTCTCCGTAAAAACTGTACATTAAAATAAAAATTTGGTTAACAATAAAAAAAAGGCTACCCTTTTTATTTATTTACCTTCAATTATTTCAGCCAATTCAGTGTCCCAGTTCCCTGTTTTGCCATATTCAACTAACCTGCCCAATTCTTTTCCATCTTTTAAAACAATGATTGTTGGTACACTAATAATGCCCAAAGCTTTAGCAATATTGCCAGTAGCAACCTTATTGCGGTCTACACCAAACAATGTAATTCTATTATCGGGAATGCCAGCCTCTTCTTGAAGCTTAAAAAATCTCGGTAAAATATATTGAGTATCCCCGCACCAAGTCCCTGCAAATATTATGAATTGTATATCAGCGGCTTTAACTTTTAAAAATGAATTTAGAACCGTAGCATTACTATTATAAGATTGATAGTTTTGATCATACCATTTAAAACTTTTGTCACTTTGAATTAGGCTTTTATCAATTGTACCTTTTAGTATTTTAACCCTTGTATTTCCTTTCTCCCAAATCACTTTGTAATCTGTTTGCGCCATAGTATTTAATGCAAATAATAAGAGTATAAGTGTTATATAGTTTCTCATCTTTGGTTGTATAATATATTGGTGATAGAATTTGGGTTAAAATTTTTAAACTTTATTTAAAACTCCTTAGGTATAAGCACCTGATATTCTTGATCCCAGTTGGGGCGTATAATTATTTCCTTTTCAAAAAACCAACTTTTTTCGGGTTGTTCCTTACGGGATATATTTCCACTATCGTATTCGCCGTTTTTATTAAAGTCTTCAATTACTTTTACCCGATATTTGTTGTTGTTTAAGTAGTTGTAAATTAGCGTTCTGTTAGTTATAATTATATCCTGTTTAACAACTGCGCCAGTTTCTGTAATTAGCTGTACAATATAATTTTTTGTACTATTGGTTTTTACTATTTTAAGGTTTAAGTTACCGTAGTTCTCTACTTCGTCTAGCGTAAATTTTGTTTTTAAAAGTTTATTTGTTGTTCCATAAATATCTTCAACCGCTTTTTCGTTAAAAGTAAGGGTGTATAGTTTCTTTATTTTAAAAGGATAAATTATCTGAAAATCACGCCCATTATCTAACTTATTTAGGGTAAAATTACTTACCGTTGTCGAGTCTTCTAAAAGCACCACATTTGTTTTATCAATACCCTCAATTGGGAAGTTAAACTTAACTGTAAACCGTGTTGCTGGCCGTATTTTATTTCCCGATAAATTATCGGTGTAACTTAATGTGCGTAGGTATTTATCAGTTTTATTACGTTGAAGTTTTACGGTATCAATTGGTTTGTTGCCATCGTTTATTTCTACTTTTAACGAATCAAAACTTAAATCTCTAAGCCACATATTTAGTGTATCGGCCTTAGCCGAAAACTCTATAAAGGGTTTCACGGGTGTAGCATTCAAAAACCTTACCGAAGGCTTCTTAATACCCTTATTAAACACCAACACAATTTTGCCATCTTGTTGTATTTTTTGATCGTTGGTTCTAAAATTATCTGGTATTTGTTTAAATATTTTTAACTCAATACTTGCTGTATCTTTTGTAAGTTTTATTGGATTGGCAATAAACCCAATTTCTTCGTTAGGTTGGTTGTAAATTTTATCGCCACCACCTTCTTCTTTTAAAGCATAAATTCTATAACTGTCTTCCTTTATGTTTTTCAACGAAAAATTCCCTGCGCTATCGGTTGTGGTAAATAACGAAGCTCGTTTTTTACCAAATATACTATCTCGGCTAACTGGAATAATAAAAACGGTTATTTCTTTTTCTTCTTTACTATCCAAATAATTTATAACCTTACCACTTATCTGCAACGAATCTATTTTGTTACCCGTAGAAAAAACATAGCTGTAATTTTTTAACACCACACTTTCGTTTACATCTTGTATGGCCTTACCAAAGTTTATGGTATATGTAGTGTTTTTCTCCAGCGAATCTTTAAACGTGATTTCTAAAGTTTTTTGTTTTATTTTAAATAGGGGAGGAATATCCTGTGCGGGCGAAACCGATATTTCTTGATACTCGTTGCTTAACCTAAAATATTCATCGAAAGTAACAGCAATTTTTTTGCTGTTAAAATTTTTGGTTAAATTTTTTGGTATCTCCACCAAAACTTTTGGTGCTTCCGTATCACGTGGGCCGCCTTGTGGTTGTTGTATGCTTGCGCAAGCTGTTACTAACAAAACTGCCAATATGCCTACCCAAAAAAACAACAAGTTTGTGCATTTTAATTTTAAGGCCATTTTAAAGAGGTTTAATCGTTTTTTGTGTTTTTATAAGTATTCATATTAAAATAATTTGATAGTTGATTTTTGGCTTAAATTAGAAAGTGTATTTTTTTGCGTTTAACTTTCTGTGAATCAATAATTTATATCAATTTATGGCAAATTTTCTTATTTCCCACATATTATCCCCCAATTTCTACTATCTACTAATGTGAACCATTAAAACCGAAATATCAGATGGGGTTACACCCGAAATTCGAGATGCTTGCCCTAATGTTTTTGGTTTTATTTTTTTCAGTTTTTCTCTAGCTTCTAACGATAATGAATTTAATGGACTATAATCAAAATCTGGATTAATTTCTTTGTCTTCCATTTTCTTCATCTTATTAACAATCTCTAATTCTTTTTCAAAATAGCTATCGTATTTAATTTTTATTTCGGCCTGTTCAATAGTTTGTCTGTCGAAGCCAGATAATAGCAAATTAAAGCTTTCGCTGATACTTCTTAAATCATTTATATTAACCTGCGGCCGGCTTAATAAATTATACAGTTTTACACTTTGGCTTACCGCCGAAGTTCCTAAACGCTCTAACAATGGGTTTGCCATAGCCATATCAACTGCATTCATTTTTGCAAAGTTGATAATGTTTTGGGCGTTAATAATTTTATCTTCTACCTTTTTTAAGCGCTCTTTATTTACCAAGCCCAAAGCAAAAGCAATAGGAGTTAGGCGTTCGTCGGCATTATCTTGGCGTAACAATAGGCGGTGTTCGGCTCTAGAGGTAAACATACGGTAAGGTTCTTCGGTTCCTTTGGTTACCAAATCATCAATCATAACACCCATATAAGATTCGCTTCTTTTTAAAATTAAAGCCTCTTTATTGTTGATTTTTTGGTGTGCATTTATGCCCGCAATAAACCCTTGTGCCGCCGCTTCTTCGTAACCTGTAGTACCGTTTATTTGCCCAGCAAAAAACAAGTTGCTTATGCGTTTGGTTTCTAAACTCAAATTTAGTTGGGTAGGAGGAAAGTAATCGTACTCGATTGCATAGCCTGGTCTAAACATTTTTACGTTTTCAAACCCAGCAATTTGTTTTAAAGCTCGGTACTGTACATCCTCTGGTAACGATGTTGAGAAACCGTTAACATAAATTTCTACCGTATTGAAACCTTCTGGTTCTACAAATATTTGGTGTCGCTCTCTTTCGGCAAAGCGATTTATTTTATCCTCTATTGATGGACAATAGCGAGGACCTAAGCCTTTAATTCGCCCTGTAAACATGGGTGATTTTTCGAACCCTTCTTTCAAAGTATCGTGTACGGCTTGGTTGGTATAGGTTATCCAGCAGCATCTTTTTTCTTTAGGGATGGCAACTTCTGTATAAGAAAAACTCCCCGCATCATCATCGCCCCATTGTTCCTCCATTTTGCTGTAGTCTAAACTACGGCCATCAACCCTTGGGGGTGTACCGGTTTTCATTCGGCCGGCTTCAAAGCCTAAGCCCACCAATTGCTCGGTTAAGCCCGTTGCAGCTTTTTCGGCAGTACGGCCACCCCCCATTTTTTTCTCGCCAATATGTATCAAACCATTTAAAAAAGTACCATTGGTAAGTACCACCGATTCGGCCATTATGCTTACCCCAAGCGATGTTTTAACACCACAAACCTTACCGTCTTCAATTAGTAATTCGGCAACCATATCTTGCCAAAAATCCACATTGGGTGTTTGTTCTAAAGCCAACCGCCATTCTTCGGCAAAGCGCATACGGTCGTTTTGGGTACGTGGCGACCACATTGCTGGCCCTTTAGATAGGTTGAGCATTCTAAACTGAAGAGTTGTTTTATCAGATATTATTCCCGAATAGCCGCCCAGTGCATCAATCTCTCGTACAATTTGCCCTTTAGCTACCCCACCCATTGCGGGGTTGCAGCTCATTTGGGCAATAGTGCCCATATTCATAGTAACCAGCAAAACGCTAGAGCCTAAATTGGCTGCTGCTGCTGCTGCTTCGCATCCTGCGTGGCCTCCGCCAACTACTATTACATCGTATTTTTTAAACATTTTATTTTAATTTGTTTCACGTGGAACGATCCCCTCTCGGTCTCCCCAAAGGGGAGATGCCCAATCGCACATCTTTTTGGCAATTTTTTTTAATGAGGCAGTTATTACTACAGATTTATTTCATAAATTGTTCAAAAAAATTATAATCTACTTCGTAAATTGTTTTAGGTTTTACGCCTAATTCTACTTTTTCAAACAAATCGACAAGTTTTTTTCCATCAATCAACTCAATTGGAGGTGCACCATCTCTGCTTGCTTCTCGTTTAGCATCTTCAGAAAATGTTCCTGTGGTTAAAATTATACCTTTTTCTGCTCTGCCTATCATTGCATTTCTAAAATCACCTACTTGGGCTCTGGCTACAGTACCTTTATATCTTTTGCATTGAAATAAAACCTTTATACTAACAAATGGATTTAGTTCTAAAGTACCATAGCCGTCGATACCTCCATCGTGTGTCGCCTTTGTTACATTAACACTTTCAAAGCCGTGTTCTCTTAAAAGTCTTTTACAAATATGTTCAAAACCTATCGGGGTAACTGATTGTAAAACTTCTAATAAATTCGGTGAAATTTCTTGCTCTAAAATCTCTGGTTCTTCTTCATCTACACGTTTTATTAATTGAACACCACTTTTGATTTTTTTTGCATTTTGATGTATTTCAACCCACTTTAAAAAAATTTTTCTTGATTGGTCTAAATCCAAATTAGCCAAATGCCCTTTTTGTGATAAAGCCCAAACCCCTCTTTTGCTATCTTCAAGCAAGCCCTCCCAAACCAAATATTGTCTTGCCCAAGCTACTTGGTTGTCAAATCTCAAAATCCCAGATTTCATTATTTCTTCTCTTTGAACATCGGGTATTCTCAGAGTTTTAGAAATTTGCTCAACGACCTCTTTGGGTTTTCCGGAGCCGCCTAGTTCTCTAAGTGCGTTTAGTAGTGGCCCAAACCATTTCGTAAATTCTGCTTGTCGAGGTTTTTCTTTTTTCTTAATCATTGTTTTTTTCTTATGATGTAGGCGCTTTTTTAAAGATTGTTAAGTTTTGTATTCAGAAAGTTACCCAATGGCATCTCCCCTTTGGGGACACCGAAAGGGGATTTTGTTCCACGTGAAACGTTTTCCTTTTACTCCTTGTTGTTTCCTCTACCCTTTTGCTTTATCCGACAACTCTAACCATCTATTTGTTTTAATATCCAAAATTGTTTTTAAAGTTTCAATATCGGCAGCTAAAGCCATTATCGTTGTGTTATTTGCACATTGGTTAAGTTCGTTTGTTTTTGCCGAAACAGTATTTTCTAAATTTACAATCTCGGTTTCTAGGCTTTCTAATTCCTTTTGTTCTTTATAGCTTAGTTTAGGTTTTACAACGGCTTCAACGGTTTTAGTTGTGACTGGCTTTTTTGCGTTTTCTTTTTCTAAGGCTTTTAACTCTTCTTGTTCCTCCCGGTACGATGAATAGTTGCCATTAAAAATCCGTATTGCACCCTCGCCCTCCATTACAAAAAGTTGGTCGGTTAGTTTATCAACTAAATATCTATCGTGAGAAACCAACACCAAAACACCTGGATAAGTTTCTAAAAAATCTTCTAATACGTTTAACGTATCAATATCTAAATCGTTTGTAGGCTCATCTAAAATTAAAAAATTAGGATTTTTTATCAGCACCTTCATTAAGTGTAAACGCTTTTTTTCGCCACCGCTTAACATACTTACATACCCGTGTTGTTTTTTAGGCGGAAATAAAAAGTGAGTTAACAATTGCGATGCGCTAATCATTTTACCATCGCTCATAGTTATAAATTCGGCAATGTTTTTTACTACATCAATAACGCGTTCGCCACCTTCAAAACTTAAGCCCGATTGGTGGTAATAACCAAAAACCGTAGTATCGCCTTTTTTAACCAAACCTGTATCGGGTAATATTTCCTGCGTAATCAAATTTAGCAAAGTTGATTTTCCTGTTCCGTTTTTGCCAGTTAAACCAATTTTGTCTCCCTTTTTAAATACGTAATCAAAGCCATCTAATATGGTTTTATTATTAAACGATTTAGAAACGTTATCAATCTCTAATATTTGCCCGCCCTGTCGGCTTACTTTAACATCTAATTTAACCGATGTTTTTTCGAACTGGCCTTTGGTTTTGTTTTCTAAATCGTAAAACGATTCGATGCGGGCTTTAGATTTTGTACCACGGGCTTGTGGCATACGTCGCATCCATTCTAATTCTTTTTTTAGTAAGTTTTTTCGCTTAGCTAAAACTGTTGCATCCAATTCTTCTTTTTCTGCCTTCTTTTCTAAGTAATAAGCATACTTGCCTCGGTAGCTATATACTATGCCGTTTTCTAATTCTATAATCTCGTTGCAAACATTATCTAAAAAATACCTATCGTGGGTAACCATTAAAATTGTTTTGCCGCCTGTTGTTAAAAAACTCTCTAACCACTCAATGGTATCAATATCTAAATGGTTTGTAGGTTCATCAATCACGTAAACTTCGGGCTCGTCAATTAATAATTTAGCTAAGCTTAAACGTTTTTTTTGCCCTCCCGATAGGGTAGAAATTTGCTGATCAAGGTGATGAATATCTAACCTACCTAAAATAGTTTTTATATTATGCTCGTATTCCCAAGCTTCAAGGTTGCTTAACTCTTCAGTTAAACGATTAATTTCGTCAACATCAGGGCTTTCATTTTCCAACAATTCCTCGTATTCGCGTATAATTTGTTGTTGGCGATTATCTAAACTAAAAATAAAATCGCTAATGCTTTGGCCTTCTTCAAATTTTGGATCTTGCTCTAAATAACCAAACTTAATTTCTTTGGCCTTTACAACTTTACCTTCTACGGGTTTAATTTTTTCGGCTAAAAGTTTTAACAAAGTTGATTTTCCGGCACCGTTAACGCCTACCAAAGCCACACGCTGGCCTTGGTTTATACCGAATGTTAAGTTACGGAATAACCATTGGTCGTTAAACGAATGGCCTAATTGTTCTGCTGATACTAGTGTACTCACGCTAAATTTTTTATTTTATCTGATGTATATGTATGAATTCCTGTTGCGCAAATTAGCGATATATTGAGCATTGCCTTTGCAACAATTTGGGATTGTATGCCACGATATTTTTTTAAACCTCCCACCAAAAGTGGATTAATTAATCTTACAAAAAACGAAGCAAATTTTTCTAAGTTTCTGTTTTCTAATCTATTACCTAACAAAAATGATGGCTGATAAATGTATAGGCTATTTAAGTTAATTTTTTTGATGGCATCCTCAACCTCTCCCTTTAGTTTAAGGTACGAGTTGCTCGCATTCGCATTTGCACCTAAAGAGCTCACTAAATGAAATTCTTGAACTCCGTTTTTAAATCCTTCTTGCGCAAATAATAATGGAATTTGGTAATCTACTTTGCGGTAATCGGCGGGGTTGGGTGTTTTAGCCTTGGTGCTGCCTATGCAACAAAATATTACATCGCCTTTTATAGCATTTAGGTAGGTTTGTGGTTGACTAAAATCAACTAAAATTTCTTTTATTTTGGGATGTTTAATTGTAGATGGTTTACGGTTAAACAAAATAACCTGCGTATAGGCTGGGCTTTCTAACAATAATGTTAAAAGCTGGTTGCCAACTAAACCGCTGGCTCCTAGTAAAATTGCCGTTTTATTCATTTCGAATTTAAAAGGCGCAATTTACACAATTATAGTTTGGGATTTGTAGGGAAAAAGACTTAAATAAATACGATGAAATTGAAATACAATATACTAAAATAAATTATTTGCTACGAATATATAGCTCTCCAAGAAGGGCAAAATTTGACAATTTAGGCATATTAATTGGATACTCATATTGGATTTCTGCATAGGTAAATATAATCAACGAATCTTTCGAAAGGAAAATACCACGTTTAGTTTCATCGTCGATTTTTAAAGAAATACTATCATTTTTTATAACATATTTCCCCGTAGTTGTTACCAAATTTCTTGTACACATTCTATCTAAATAATTGGTACCTGTACAAATTTCTTTTGATTTTGTAATACTTATATCAGAAAGCGAGGTAAATGTTAAAGAGCCAATTTCCACAGGTATAGGGTAATAAATTGTATCAGGTTTTGTTTGAAAGGGGCCAATTTGAAAAACAAAGGGTAAATAGCCTGGTAGCAAATGTTGTAGCGAGTCGGGTTTTTTATTAAAATCTTTGCTAGTTACCTTAAAATCAAAATTGTTTTGTGATAAAATACTCGTTTTTGCTAAATCCCATTTTGTTGAAACTAAACCATTGTTAAGTGTGTCTTTTTTGCAAGAAAAAAAAAGAAATAAAGCGAGGGATAAAAAAGTAACGTTTTTCATAAAACAAAAAAATATTTGTTAAATATAAGAGTAATTAAATTTACAGGCAAATTCACTCTATAATATGGTCGAAATTACCAATTTACAGATTCTTTTTCTAATTGTTCTTGGGTTTTAAATCGGCCGGCTAAATAATCTTTTTCAGATAATTTAGCTCTCTCTATCAATTCTTGTTTTGTAAAAGGTGTAAGTTTTTTGTAATTTAATGGTATGTTTTCTAATACTGTAGCTTCTATTTCACGAAACTTTTTTTCGTCTTTTAAAGCAATTAAATATTTTATAACATTAAGTTTTCTGGTTTGTAAATCCATCATAACATTTTTGATTTTAAAGGTGCAAATATCTTTTATAAACATATTGATTTATTACGGGTTAAAAGTTCAAAGGTCTTTCGTCATTTTGTGTGGGAATTATTTTACCTGCAATTAAATATTTTTTAATAGGCCTTTTTTTTAATTGCTTTTTCCTTGATGAAAAAGCAACAAAAAATCCTGCCTACCGGCAGGCAGGCAAGGCTTGCAGTTGTTTTCTCGGGGATGCTCAATAAATTTTTAACAGCGCAATTCAAGGCGTGGTAATAAAGATAGTGCTTTAACAACGTTTGTGCAACACGCTGCGACTTGCTTGGTTTTGCTTTATGTTAGTTTCTACAAAAAATTTATTGGCCTCCCACTCCAAACAGCAGCTAGGCCGTCCCCAATTGCATACCTGTATAATGTAAATCAATTTAATTCTACACCATAGTTTTGGCGAAGACCCGTTACCAATCAATCACAAAAATTCTAACGAAATAATGGGCTACATTATAAATAACAAAGGTAAAATTATCGGATATTGAAGCCTTTTAATCAAGAATTTACCTATTCTAAGAAATATAAAACCAGCAACTTATAAAAATAGAGGTTGCCAAACTTCTTAAAAATATTTTGTAAGCGAAAGTAATATATCAGCAAAATTGGCTATAAAAACCGAAACACATTTTCGCACCTCCGCAATATTTGTGTTACTTATTAAAAGCGATTTTAGTAGGGCGTAACAAAACAAATAGAAGGTGTAATTTAGCATCGGCGAAAGCCAACATTTAAAAAACATAATTTAGGTAATATTTAAAGGAAATTGTCAGCACTATATTGGGATATAAATATTTTTAAGTGTGAAAATATTTAAAATCACAACCTTAAATTAAGCTGTTGCAAACCATATAAAAACCGTAATTTTGTGAGCTATGTTATTGATGGATACTAAACAAGATATCAGAAGTTTTTCGTTAGACAAGCTTAGAACTACTTTTGCCGAAATGGGCGAAAAAGCATTTAGGGCCAACCAAGTTTACGAATGGTTGTGGCAAAAATCGTCGGTATCGTTTGATGATATGAGCAACCTATCTAAAGAATTAAGAGAAAAATTAAAATTTAATTTTACCATTAACGCTGTAAAAATTAACACCACCCAGTTTAGCAACGATAAAACGATAAAAAACACCTTTAAACTTTTTGATAACCATTTAATTGAGGGTGTATTGATACCAGCAACCGAACGAATGACGGCCTGCGTATCATCGCAAGTGGGTTGTAGCCTAACCTGTAAGTTTTGTGCCACAGGTTATATGGATAGAAAACGCAATTTAAATGCCGACGAAATTTACGACCAAGTAGTGTTAATTAGCAAGCAAGCTCAAGAAAATTATAACATACCGCTTACCAACATTGTGTATATGGGTATGGGTGAACCCCTGTTAAATTATGCCAATGTTTTAAAATCTATTGAGCGTATTACCGCCGAAGATGGTTTAAATATGGCATCGAAACGTATAACAGTTTCTACGGCTGGTATTGCTAAAATGATTAAAAAACTGGGCGATGATGATGTTAAATTTAACCTCGCTTTATCGTTACACGCAGCCAACGATACCAAACGTAACGAAATTATGCCCATTAACGAGGCTAATAGTTTAGCCGCTTTAGCCGATGCTTTAAAATATTTTTACGCAAAAACAAAAAGCCCTGTAACTTACGAATATATTGTTTTTGATAACTTTAACGATACTTTAGAAGATGCCAAAGAGCTAGCAAAATTTTGCAAACACATTCCTTGTAAAGTAAATATAATAGAGTACAACCCCATATCGTTTGCTGCTTTTACTAACGCCGACGGCGATAAAATTGATGCTTTTGCAAATTACCTAAAAAGCTGTGGCGTAAATACAAATATTAGAAGAAGTAGAGGTAAAGATATTGATGCCGCCTGTGGCCAACTGGCAGTTAAAGATAAAGTAGAATAATTTTTTGTGAAATTTATTAGTTACATAAAAGATTTTATATCGCTTATTTACCCTCAATTATGCTTAGCTTGTGGGCAAGGTTTAGTTAACAGCGAAAACTGTGTTTGTATTTCTTGTTTATATAAATTACCCTACACCAACTACCATTTACAGCCCGATAATAAAGTAATGAAACAGTTTTGGGGACGTGTTGATGTGTTAGCGGCAACCGCTTTTTTGTATTTTAAAAAAGGAAGTTCAGTACAAAATTTAATGCACCAACTTAAATACCATAATCAACAAGAGGTTGGTATTGTTTTGGGCAAATTGTATGGTAAAAATTTAATTGATGTTGATGTTTATAGCAATGCAGATGTTATTGTACCGGTACCTTTGCATAAAACCCGATTAAAAAAAAGAGGATATAACCAAAGCGAACAGTTTGCAATAGGCTTAGCTGAAGCGATGAATATTAAGGTTGACTCTTCTATTTTATTTAGGCAATATGCATCTGAAACACAAGTAAATAAAACAAGGTATAACCGTTATACAAATATGACAGATGTTTTTGTAGCATTGTACCAAAACAACTATAAAATAATTATTTTAGTTGACGATACCATAACCACAGGTGCAACGCTAGAG
Organism: Sphingobacteriales bacterium; assembly: GCA_043763845.1. Taxonomy (GTDB): domain Bacteria; phylum Bacteroidota; class Bacteroidia; order Sphingobacteriales; family Sphingobacteriaceae; genus Pseudopedobacter. The sequence continues at coordinate 8,071 of JAYULE010000009.1, read as the reverse complement.
GCCTGTACCATAGCTTTACAAAAAGCAGGTTATACACAAATAAATATTGTAGGCATTGCATTTACCGAGTAATTAAAACATTTAAAATGAAAAATCTTATTTACATCTTATCCCTATTTATTGTTGTACTATTTGCTTGCAAAAGAGATCAAAGTATAGACCTTAACCCAGCTAATAAATTAAATTTTTCTACAGATTCGGTTTTATTTGATACCGTTTTTACAACAATAGGTACAACAACACGAAGTTTTAAAGTGTTTAATACTTCAAAAAACAATATAGAGATAAGTAATATTCGGTTGGTTGGTGGGGCAACATCGGCGTTTAAAATTAATATAAATGGGGCAGCACAAACATCGGTAAGTAATATAAAATTAAATGGAAAAGACTCTATTTACATTTTTATTAAAGCTGTTATTAACCCAAACGAGGCTAACGCCCCTTTTTTAGTTCAAGATACCTTGGAGTTTTTAACAAACGGGAATTTACAAAAAATACCCGTGTTGGCTTATGGGCAAAATGCAGTGTACCTTAACGCTGAAACTATAAGCAACAATTTTACATTCACTAAAAAAATACCGTATATAATTTTTGATTATTTAAAAATAGCAAAAAACGTTACTGCAGTTGTAGAGCCCGGGGCTAAGCTTTATTTTCATGGAGGATCGGAATTAAGCGTTTATGGCACCTTACAAGTTAATGGAGTATTAAAAGACACAGTTACTTTTTGTAGCGATAGAACTGAAAGAATATACAGGGACGAACCCGGGCAGTGGAAAGGTATTCGGTTTTACGAAACCAGCATTAATAATACTATAAATTACAGTACTATAAAAAATGCTATTGTGGGTTTATGGTTAGATTCTATGAGTGTAAACCCAAAGTTATTGCTAACAAACAGTATTGTAAAAAACCATACTGTAGCGGGTATACTAGCTTATAATACACATATTGTAGGCATAAACAATTTGTTTTACAATTGCGGAATGCATCTTTTAGCTGCAAGGTTAGGTGGCAATTATAGTTTTTACCAAAACACATTTTATAATAGTAACAATAATTTTATAAGAGATAGCGAAGCAGTATATTTTAGCGACAATTTGGAGAATGGGAGCAATAAATATGAAAACCTTACTTTAAATTTTATTAACAATATAGTTTGGGGTAGTTTAGATAATGAGTTTTTAACTGTTAAAAAAGGGTTAAAACAATTTATTTTAAATGTAAGCACTAATTTGTTAAAAACTAATAAAACAGTAAACGTTGGAAACAATGTTTTAATCCAAGACCCACTTTTTGAAGACACTAAAAAAGAAAACTTTAAATTGGTTAGTAATAGCCCAGCAAGTAATGCAGGATTTAATTTATCATCTAACTCTTATTTCAATAGGTTTATTATTAAAGATTTAACAGGAGCAAACCGTAATTTTCCTTCCGATTTAGGTTGTTTAGAAATCAAATAAAATAACTTTCTAATAGAATTTAATTCTATTCATTAGAATTAAAATATAATATAATTTATGATATGATAAAATAAAGAAATTTGAATGAAAATTGCTGAAACAACTACCTAATTTTGGTTTATAATTTAATATAAAGTGTATTTAATATTCATATTTTAAGCTTTTACAAACTTAAACTCCAATCACTTTTACAGTAAAACAAAATGTTTTTTAATAATTTATTAATATTTTAAAAAAAACATTATCAATAACAAAAAAGTGATAAAAGAAGATGTTTTTTTGTAACAATTATTCTTTTACTTACGTTGAATATATAATTTAGAACATAATAATACAACTAATTTTAATTTTCAAATCAAACCACAAACCACAAAATAAAATGCTTAATTATTTAAAACCCGTACTAAACAAAGTAAACACTTTACAATACGAAGAGAAAAAGGCTATTGCCTTGGTACTTGCTAATATTGTATTTTTGGCATTATTAATTTCAGTTACAATAACATGTATTTTAATTAATGTAATTTAAAAATAAAAAATTTATAGGTAGGAAAATGTTTAGTAAGCGTTTTCCTCGCCTTTTAAAATATTAAATACAGTCATAAAAATAATTTTTATATCAAACAAAATAGACCATTGTTCGGTGTAGGCAATATCAAATTTAATTCGTTTTTCCATTTGTTTAAAATCTGTTGTTTCTCCTCTAAACCCATTTACTTGTGCCCACCCCGTAATTCCAGGTTTTGCAAAATGCCTCAACATGTATTTATCTATAATCTGGCTGTATTGTGAATTTAATTTTAAAGGGTGAGGTCTAGGACCAACAACACTCATTGTGCCAAATAATACATTAAAAAACTGAGGTATTTCATCTAAACTTGTTTTTCTTAAAAATTTACCAACTTTCGTTATTCTATCATCATTTTTTGAAGCTTGTTTAAATTCAACATTACTTTCCATTACCTTCATAGATCTGAATTTAAAAATCCTAAAATTTTCATTACCTCTGCCCGCTCTATCTTGAAAAAAAAACACAGGCCCTTTAGAATCTAATTTAATGAAAAGAGCAATAATAGGAACCAACCACGATAGCACAAAAACGGTTAATAAAAAAGAAAAAGTTAAATCAAGTAAGCGTTTTTTAAACCTCGCTTGCATATCCTCTAATGGTTCTTTACGTAATGATATTATAGGAAAACCATCTAAATAATTAATAATAAAAGGAGTTTCAATTGAGCCCAAAAAATCGGGGACAAATTTTAATCGTACACACTGTTTCTCGGCTTCCATTAAAAGATGTTTAGCATCCGACATTTTTTGTGGTGTAAGCGAAACATAAATGTCTTTTACACCAGTTTGTGCAGCGGTTTTAAGTTGTAATATTGTTTCTTTTGTAAGTTCACCATTGAGGTTAGAAAACCCCGCTTCTTCTTGGTTTACATCATCCAAAAATCCCAAAAACTTAAAATTGCGACTCTCAATAAAAAAATTAGCTAGTTTAACCCCTGTAGCATTTCTACCTAAAATTGCAACAGGTTTGCCAATGCCATATTGGCGAGATAACGTCATTTCAAAAAGCGAACCAAAAAAACGACTAATAAAAAGTAAAAACGCTAAAATAAAATAAAATACAAATAAGAATTCACGTGATAAATAAGTATCGTTTGTAAAAGTTAAATAAGCTAAAAAAATAAAAATATTTAATATTAAACTTTTCCATGTTACCCTTAAAATTACTTCAACGGTTTTTACCATCTCTACATGGTACATTTTGTATACTCCTGAACTTACAAGCCAAATTAAATTTACCAATACTAAATATTTTTGGTATGATAATGGGTTTAATACAAGCTGTTTATCTAAAAACTTTAATATCGAAAAACTAATAAAAAATGCAATATTAAGAAGCAATAAATCGGTTATAGATAAAATTATACGAAGTAGAAATAAGTAGCGAGTTTGTGTATTCGGCATGATTTAAAATCTCACAAAATTAATTAATGAATGATTTAGTTATTTAATTAAAGAATACCAAATATACGTATAAATTCAAATTTTGGTTACATATTTTTCTATAATTTATAAAATTTATAATAAAATGATGTATTATACTATAAAACATTAAAAATAACACCCAAATGTTAATAAAATAATATTATAATGTAAATAATTGTGTTTAAAAAATTTAAAGTTTAAGGCAATTGTTAATATTGATAGTAAATTAAAAAAATCAATTTTTACTAAAATTTCCAAAAACCATTTTAATAAGGGATAGTACTAATGCAAATATCATGGCCGATATAAACCCAGCGGTGCTAAATCCTACAACAAATTTATCAACCAATAAAACCATTAACACAGTAATTACAAAAGACATTAAGCCCAACGATAATATATTTATTGGAAAAGTTAAAAGCCTTAATATAAACCCAATAGTTGCATTTGCCAAAGCCAGCAAAACACCCACAATTATTGCAGTAAAGTAGCCATTTACATGTACACCAGGTACAAAATACGAAGCCAGAACAACAGCTAAGCCAGTTAACAAAATTTCTAAAAGAAAGCGCATAATGTAAGTTTGTAATTTAGTTTAATTGTGGTGTGTTTTTTAATTGTATCGATTTAGTGTGTTTTTTCTTCATTTTTAAGTTTAACATCTCAACTCCAACAGAAAAAGCCATTGCAAAATATATATAGCCTTTGGGTATATGTTGTTCAAACCCTTCGGCGAGTAAACTTACACCAATTAAAAGTAAAAACGAAAGTGCCAATATTTTTACAGTTGGGTGTTGGTTTACAAAGTTAGAAATGGCCGATGCCGATACCATCATTACAATAACAGCTATAATTACTGCAGCTATCATTACTTCAATATGATCGGCCATGCCAACAGCAGTTATAACCGAATCTAATGAAAACACTAAATCAAGAATTAAAATTTGTATAATAGCTGCTGTAAAAGAGTAAACCTTTTTTTTAACTTCTTGCTCAGGTTCGCCTTCTAATTTATCGTGAATTTCGTGTGTGCTTTTATATATTAAAAATAGGCCTCCAATTATTAAAATAATATCTCGGCCAGATATGGCTAATTGTTCAAGTAATTTAACATCGGTTACGTTAATTAAATGACCTAAATTAAAAATAGGTGCAGTTAGTTTCATTATCCAACTTAACGATAACAAAAGTAATACCCGAGTTATCATTGCTAAACCTAAACCAATTTGACGGGCTTTTTTTTGCTGATTTTGTGGCAATTTGCCAGCCAAAATTGATATAAATACAATATTATCAATACCAAGTACGATTTCTAAAACAGTTAAGGTTAATAACGAAATCCAAATTTCGGGTGATGTAATCCAATCCATATAATTTTTTTTTGTTTCAAAAATAGCAAAAGCAAAATATAAGCCACAAATAAATTTACGGTAAATTATATACCACCCCTAAAGATAAACCCTGGCTAGTTTGAAGCGTGTTGCTAAAATCGTCGTCGTATAGGGCAATTCCATTAATCATAACATTAATAAATTTGTTAACTTTTGCTGTTAGGGTTACATCTAGGCGTTGGTCTATATTTTTTAATTTTTCGTAAGCGGCAAATATTAAATAACGCGATTTTAGATTCACGTTTTTAGCAATATCTTTATCAAAATTAGCAACTACTTGAAACGCTAATTCGTTTCTAAATTTTTTACCTATAGGTACACCAAAGTTTTTAGGATTGTTTTTGTATAAAGTGGTATCTAACATAAAAGTTTGGCGAGCAGTACCAGTACCCAAACGCAAACTAAAATAGTTTATTGGTTTGTACTCAAAACCTACCGACTCGGTTACATAACCAGGAGCCATAAAATTAGATATTGTTGTGCGAATTTCATTACCTTCTTTATCTTTACCATAAGTGTAACCTAAATCAAATTGAGATTCGAAACTAAAAGAGCCAAAAAAGTACCAATATTTTGATATTTGTAGTGCAGCTTTATTGTCAATAAAAATTCTATCGTTGCTTTTACGCTCTAGCTGCCCCCGGTTTTTTAACTTTCCATAAATTAAATCTATTTGGGTAATATAGTTTATGTTTTGCTTATTATATTCGGCTTTGTACAAAAACTGTCCGCCTAAAGCCAACGAATTTACCCCACCACCGCTCCAATTATCACTAAATGCAGCTTGATTAACGTTTATGGCCACAGTACTTTGTGTGCGCCAATAATTTATTTTTACCTTTAAAATACGTTGATTTATTTCGTTTTTCTTTAAGAAAAACAAAGGCGGTTTGGTTATGAATGGGTTTTTTTTATACAACCGTATTTTTGTTTTTATGGTATCAGTTGTAGGTAAATCAAAATCTTGTGCTATGCAGTAAAAGGTAGAAAAAGAAAGTATAAAAAAAACAAATAGTTTTAAAAAATCGATTTTTATATGGTAGATCATAATTTGTTTAGCGCTCAAAATATTTAATAAATGCCCAAAAAGTGCGTTTTTGCAAATATAATACATCCAAATCATTAGCATAGGCTTCTTTCTCAAAAACTATGTTTAAATATGCTTTGGTATGATTTTTATATTTTAGTAGATTAGCTATGTAGTTTAATAAATACAATGCATAAAAGGGTAAAATTAGTAACTCAAGCTGTTGTTTTAAATGGATAATTTCGTGTTGAATAATTTGTGGGTTATGTATAAATTTTTTTTTGCTTATCACAATAAATGGAAATATAGCCATACCGTTTACATGCATAAATGGGGCATATATTATAGGATATTTTGAATTAATTAAATTTGATAGAATTTGCATAAAAATTTAAATTAAACAAAAAAAAATTGCGAACAAAATTTAATAGTGATTACAATTTATTAAATTTGGGAAATGAATATTTTAAACGCAAACACCGAAACTAAAGAAGAAACATTTACACTCGACGAAATTTTAACCTCAATTAAAACGGTACACCGTTTGATACTATGGAACGATGAAGTGAACTCTTTCAAACACGTTATTTATTGCTTGGTTAAATACTTGGATTATAATAGCAGGCAGGCACAAAAAATAGCCGATAAAGTACATAACGAAGGCAAGTGTGCTATTTTGGAAGGATCGTTAACCGAGATGGAGGTTTACCGTAAAATATTACAACAAGAGGGTTTAACGGTTTCGGTAGAGTAATTAAACATTTATTGATTTATAAAATTTAAATAACATCACATGAAAAAAATTATCCCATTATTTTTAATTGCGCTTTTTTTAGTATTCATAGGCATTATTTACTACCGTTATTATTATGTTTTTGGCGAGGGTGTAAAATCGGGTGAGTTAAACTATTTGGTTAAAAAAGGAAACTTGTTTAAAACTTTTGAAGGTAAATTAATACAGAGTGGTTTTAAATCTAAAAGTGTAGGTACGGTACAATCGTACGAGTTTGAGTTTTCGGTATCTAATAAAAGAATTGCCGATAGTTTAATGAAAAATTCGGGCAAGTATTTCGATTTACATTATAAAGAATACCATAATTCCATAGCTTGGAGGGGGTTTAGTGTATATGTTGTAGATTCGGTTTATGCTATGCGCCTAACACCAGATGGACCAAATTTGTGGAAATAGCTTTTAGTTTTAATTGAGGTTTATATACCCTTTGCGGGGATGCTTGTTTTAAACTCGCATTCTAACAAATGATCGTTAACCATACCAACGGCTTGCATATAGGCGTAGCAAATTACCGAGCCAAAAAATTTAAAACCTCGTTTTTTTAAATCTTTTGCTATTGCATCAGATATTTCTGTTCGTGTGGGTACATTTTGCATGGATTCAAAACTATTTACTATTGCTTTGCCATTTGGCATAAACAAATACAGGAATTTATAAAACGAGCCATATTGTTGCTGTATTTGTAAAAATATTTGGGCGTTGCTTATAGCCGATTGTATTTTTAAACGATTGCGTATAATGCCCGCATCTTGCAAAATATATTCAACATCTTCTTGGTTAAAAGCGGCTACTTTTTCGGCGTTAAAGTTTGCAAAAAGCCTTCGGTAGTTTTCACGCTTTCGCAAAATAGTTAACCAACTTAAACCCGCCTGCGCCGATTCGAGTATTAAAAACTCAAATAAAACACCATCATCTGTAACTTGCTTTCCCCACTCATTATCATGATATTGGGTATATAATTCATCGTTTTTACACCAAGGGCATCGGTTAATTTCTTTTATATTACCCATTGTTATGATATGTATAATTCAACAGCGGGATCCCAAAAAATAGTTTTAAAGTTTTGTATTTGGTTATCAATAATTGTTAACCCTTCGTTTTCTAATCGTTGTTGCATTTCGTTACCTGTACCAAAATGAAATTTGCCCGTAAGCAAACCATTACGGTTAACCACACGGTGTGCAGGTATGCCAGTTTCGGTTTTTATACTGTTATTCATGGCATAACCCACCAATCTTGAAGAACCTTTTGTACCCAAATACGCCGCAATAGCGCCATAACTAGTTGCCCTACCAAACGGAACTAGTTTTACAACCTCATAAACATTTTGGTAAAAGGTGCTTGTTTGCATTAAAATTTAAATTTCAAATAATTTATGCGTTTGCCTTGTTTTAAATATAGC
>JAYULE010000008.1:0-5356 GCA_043763845.1 Sphingobacteriales bacterium | reverse complement strand
ACTGGGCTGTACACCACATTTACCGATGGTAAAAAATTAAATGTAGTACGGGATGCTATTTGATTGATTGACTTATCTGGTTTTGTAAAATTATCGTTAGTTGTGTAATCGCTAGTATATAAATTAACATTTTGTTGGTAATTTTCGACCCTTACACCCCAAATTACACGTACCTTTTCTCCAAATCTATTTTCTAAACTTTCGTAAGCGGCTAACAAACTACTACCTGCCGAGTAAGATGCACCTTCCTCTAATATACTCAATCCTGAAACTATTGATGTCAAATTTGGATGATAATTTCCAGAACTTAACACATTTTCTAAAGCAACGGGCGCAATAGGAGCTAATACTAAAATTTTGCCCACAACTTCCCGTTCTCTATTTTGAAAAAGCAAACCACCTTTAAACAAACTTTTTTGTTTTGCAACAATTAAAGGGGTTGTTATATTAAATGCACCACCATATATAAAATCTGAATTAGAACTCCAAATTCTTGAGAATCCATTTAAAGCTTCTGCTACAGATTTTGGATCTCCATTAGTTAAATATAAACCTGATACTGTATCTTGTCTAAATATAAAATTACGGGTATCGGGTAGGTTGGTGCTATTTTTAGTAAAATTTATATTCCAGTCTAATTTAGTAGCATTATCGGCACCTGTTTTATGTTCGCCAGCAAAAATACTATTCAAAATGTTTTTTTGATCAATTACATAACTTATACCTTTAGCTTTAATACTAAAACTTGCTGCAACATCAAAATAAGTTGGATAAAGATCCGATCTATCAATATAAGTATTTCTAAAAATGGAAGTATAAATATTTTTAAAAGTAATAATATTTTTATTAAATCGATATGCCAAATTAAGTACTGCACCAAAATTGGAGGAATAGTTATATCTTTTATGTTCAGAATAGGATGTTAAGCCAACTAAAGGAGTTAAAACCTTACTTGGTCTTTGACTTGAAATACCATTAAACTGTGGACTACTAGCACTTGTTTCTTCTTCAATTAATTCTGTTTTACGCTGATTTAATGATGCCACAATACCAAATTTAGTATTATTTTTTATAACAATGCTGCGCCCAAAACCAATTTGTACTTGTTGGTTAGGTTGGGAAGACCCATTATTTACAGCTACTAAATTGCTTGGCATATTATTTAATATCCTATATTGTTCTTGATTATTTAAATAAGGTAAGGGCACTCTACTTGTTGATAAAGGAAAATCTTTAGGTAAGTTTCTACTAGTTCCACCAAAGCTTAAAAATTCTAATGGTGTTCTTTTATCCGAGTAAAAATCTTTACCTATTGTTTGGTCGGAGAAACCTCCCTGTAAAGAAACAGACACAAAGTTATTATCAGGGAAATCTTTAGTATTAATTTGTACAACCCCACCAGCAAAGTTGCCTGGCATATCGGGTGTGGCGGTTTTGTTTACCACAATATTATCGATTACTGCGGCAGGTATCAAATCAAAAGAGAAAGCATTTCTATCGGTTTCGGTACTGGTCATTTGTACGCCGTTTACCATGGTTTGGTTATACTGGTCGCCAAGGCCACGCACTACCACAAACCTATTGTCTTGTATGTTTATACCAGTAACACGGGTTAATACTTGGGCAGCATTATTATCGGGTGTTTTACGAATAGCCTCTTGCGATATACCATCAGACACTGCCGAACTACGCTTTTGTGCAGAATATACTGCTGATTGGCTTTCTTTTTTTACAGTAGATGTTACAATTACATCTTTTAATTGCTGTGAAGCCGATTTTAAAATAATGTTTTGAAACGTGGTTTGTGCTTTTTTAACTTCTACACCACTTAGTTGCTTGGTTTGGTAACCAATATACCTAAAATTTAAGGTGTATGTTCCTGCTGGTAAAGACAATACGTAATTACCGCTTGGGTCGGTAGATGTGGCTGCTTTACTACCTTCTACACTTACCACCACGCCAATTAATGTTTCGTTAGTTGCTGCATCATATAATTTACCCGTAACTTTGCCATTGTTATTTTGTGCAAAAGCACAAACCCCAAAACCAAATATTATTAAACTAAGGGCAACTAGATTTTTAAAATTTTGCTGCTTTAATTTTAACATTTTAAGGCTGTAAAAAAACTTCATATTAAATTATTTATAAAATAGTATAGAATTATTGAGGTTGATTGTAATTAGTGGTAAGGGGAGTAAAGTTTGTCCAACTTTGTAACCAATTATTGGTACCTATTGCACCTATGTAACTAACTTTATTAAAAAAAGGATCGCTAAAAATCCCATCAAAATTTGCTTTGTAAAGTATTGGGGAGTTTGGGTTAACGGTTAAATCTAAATTCTCGTAATTAAATGGTGTTTTATAAAACGCGGGTGCCCCAACATCTGTTGAACCATTATTACTATATGATGCAACAACATCTGTAAAATTAGCTGATGTAAACGGTGCTGCCCCACTAGAAATTAGAAAAAATGGGCTTTGCAAAGTTTTGATATTAAAAATAGAATAATCAACAACCGCACTTTTATTAAGTAAATTACTGTATGAATCTTTATCACTAATAACCCAAGTAGTAACTGGATAATCTAAAAATAATGAATTTTTTATTAAATATTTGGCGTTATTGTTCGCAATTAAAGCAGCAGAACGGGCATAATTGCCATTTATACCGTTTTGAATACTTGGCCCAATAACAGTTAGGTTTGATATTACTGCTAAAGTATGAGGTAAAGCAGCTTTGTTACTGTTATTTTCGATAAACACACCCGCAATGGCTTGTAAATTACCATTACCTAAAGTTGCTATGTATGGGTGACGGAGTGCAAGAATATTTTGCAAGCCGCCTTGGTAGCCATTGGAAATGTAATAATCGTTAGGGCCACCACAAGCATAAGATACTAAATTACGGGCATTAAATGTACCGCCAACAAAATTATAAGCCGAATTGGGCTTCGAATAACTTACCTGTATGTTTTCTAACACACTTTGGGTGCCTACTGCGTTTAAGTTTAAAGATGCAAACTCTATTCTAACATATCGCATAACGCATGAAAAATCGTTTTTGTTGCCTACTATACCTTCGCTATTATTAAAAGATTTACCTTTTATGGTAATGCCCTGCCAATTTGTATTTTGTAAGCCTTTAGGTGCACTGCTGGTAAAAACAATTGGGTTTTGAGCTGTACCTTTAGCTATTAAGGTTGCACCAGGTTTAATATCTATACCACCAGCCGAATAATTATTGGCGGCTTTGTTTCCCACTTTAATTAAGGTACCTGAATCAATTTCCAATTGTTCGCCAGCTAATCTTGTAAAAATTTCAGAAGATGTTAAATTATATACCGTATCGTTGTAAAGGCGAATTAGTTTAGGGTACTTACCCCCAATTTTAAAATCCTCAAAATCTTTCTCGGGCTTTGGGGTTTCAACGGTAATATCTTCTTGTTTTTTACAAGCACTAAATGTAATTGCAAAAACAATAAATGCACTTAATAGGTATGTAATGTTATTTTTTTTCATTATTGAATATTTTTAAAACTCAAATTTGTATAGCGGAGAATTTGAACTTAGCTTGCTTAATATTTAATTGTGTTTAGTAAAAGGTGTAAGAAAAAGTTGCATAATACAAAGGTTGTGATCTTATATAAAATACGGTATTATCTACACCTCTTTGTAAATACCCAAGTTCTCCTTTATCGTTAATAGTTAACTTTACAGGCTTATCAAACCTGTTATTTCCATTTAAATCTTGGTAAACTATGTCGGCTTCGTTTAACACATTGTTAACTCCAAAAATAATTTGAGCTTTAGATTTTAAAAACTTTTTACTTAATTGTAGGTCTAAACGGTTATTTCCACGAACTATATAATCGGGTATTTCTTTAACTGAATTACCGTTTGCTAGTTTATATACCGTACCCGAGCCTACTGCGGTTACGTAATCGCCAGTGGTATTATACAAAATTGTTAAAGTAGCATATTTAGGTTGGTTATACGTAAACCCAGCATTAATAGAATAATTAGGGCTACCACTTAAAGTATGTTCCTCAATTATTGGTGTTCTAAAGTTTCGGATAAAATTTCTTTCTACTTTAGATTTTACATAATTAGCATTTGTGAAAAATGAAAGGTTTTTTAATCTTTTTGATATAAAATCAAGTTTTGATTCTATTGAATATTCTATACCTAGCAATGTTGCTGATGGCATATTATAAGGAGTTGATTGTAAAAGGCCAAATGTATTGCGGTAATTTGTTACTACATTTTCTATAGGCTGGTCTATTCTTTTGTAAAAGCCTGCTAAACTAACAGTTGTACCTTTAAATTTATACACATTAATACCTAAATCTAGATTATCAATTTTTGTTAATGAAAGTAGCGGATTGCCTACCATTACCATTGAAGCGTTATAATCAAAACTGCGGTATTGTGAAATTTCTTGCAGTTGTGGTCTGTTTAAAGATCTGAAATAAGTTGTGTAAACATTAATACTTTCGTTTATGTTATAATTTACCTTTAAAGACGGAAGCAAATTATAATCAACTATTTTCGAATTTTCGTTCATGGTATATAGCTGCGGAAATTTTAACCCATCGGTATTTCTATACTCTATGTTGGAAATTAAATTACTGCTACTCTCCATTCTTAAGCCCACATTTGCTGTTAAATTGTTGGTTATTTTACTTTCTAATTTTAAGTATGATGCACCAATGTTAGATGATGCCGAATAATTACCTTTACTATTGTCGGCAACAGTTACACCATTGGTAACATCAGCATCTTTAATATAATAATTAGATATAGTTAAACCATTAAGGTAGTACCTATCGGGGTTTAGCAAATCACTAATTGGTGCAAAACCTTTACCTGTATACATTAGTAAATCGGTAAACAACAGTTTATTTTTTGATTGTATGTTTATACCGCCCGAAAGTATTTGGGCATGATTTAATAAGTTAAAGGGTATTTGAATATTAACATCGCCAAAAAAGCTTTTCTCGTTGGTATTAGTCCATTTACGACCTGAATTTGTAAAATCAAAATTGTTAGTAGCTAATTCAAACTGTGATTTATCTGTGCTTCTAGATAATAAAAAGTTACGGTCGTCGGGGTTGTTTTGTTTGTAGTATGAATAATTTGCGCTCCAGTTTAATTTAAAGTTACTATCTTCACCTAATCCATGTGTACCTGATAGTTGAGAGTTCCAAAACTTTTTTTGGTCGGTTAAAAAATTTATACCAAAATCTCCATCAACACTTTCATCATATTTTTTATATTCTTGTTTAACAGTAGAGTTATTAATTAACATACTACCTAAAACATTTTTGAAAGATATTTTACTTTTGTTGTATGCTAA
>JAYULE010000007.1:0-5413 GCA_043763845.1 Sphingobacteriales bacterium | reverse complement strand
GTTCTCCACCAGCACTTGCAAACCTGCCAAAACGTGTAGCGCCTGTACCCAATGCCCAACTAGGTATTGATATTTGAAAATCAACCAATTTTTGTAGTGCAGATTCTATAACCTGATTGGAGAAATTTTCCTTGATTTGTTTAAATTTATTAGAATGGCCGTCAATAAGCGTTTCGTTATGCGCAGTTATATGTTTTTGTTCGATATTCATAAAGCAATAATTGGTTAATTAATTTAGGTGCAATAAATAAAATACTTCGCTCTAATTGGTAAAATATTTTATACTATTTTAAATATTATTTGGACATTTTAGGGTTATTAATAATTTGGGCGTTTCCTGCCTGCCGGTAGGCAAGGTAACACGCTGTACGCTATATCTTTTTTCCCCCTAGCCCCCAAAGGGGGGATTTTAATGTGTTCCCCCTTAGGGGGCTAGGGGCTAAAAAAAGGATGCCGATGCCATCGTTAACGCCTTATCATTCGCACAAAACACTAATTGTTAAATATTAAAAAAATAAGAATCGAACTCAGATTTAGTATTAAAGATATAGTTTGTTTTAAAGTTTAAAAAATTATCTTACAAATGCCATAGCTACTCCACCATCTACATTTAATACATTTCCAGTAGATTTGTGCAACAAACCGCCCACAAAAACAAAGCAGGCATTGGCAATGTCCTCAGGAAGAATAATCTGGTTCAATAACGTACGTTTTGCATAAAAGGCGGGCAACTCTGCCACCGTAATTCCATAAGCTTTTGCCCTTCCTTCGGCCCAGCCACCAGCCCAAATATTACTGTCGCTAATTACCGCATCAGGGTTAACTACATTAACTCTTATGCCTTCGGCTCCTAACTCTGCAGCATTTAGTCTGCTTAGGTGCAATTGTGCGGCTTTTGCACTGCCATAACCCGCATTATTTGGACCACTTACCAGTGCATTTTTACTTACTACGTTAATCACATCGCCTCCGGTACCTTGTTTTATCATCAGATTGGTTGCTGCCTGAGTAATAAAAAATTGGCCTTTTACCAAAACATCGTATAACAGATCCCAATCTTTTTCGGTGTGCTCGGCAATTGTTTTAGAAATGGATAAACCAGCGTTGTTTACCACAATATCCACACCTCCAAAGGCAAGTGTTGCCTTGGCAAATGCTTGTTCAATATTGGCAGCGTTGGTTACATCTAGGGCTACCGAGCTTACTGCATCTTTACCAAATTGGGCTTCAAATTCGCTTACCACACCTGCTAAACGCACTTCATCCATATCATTTAGCAATACTACCGCACCTTCAGCGGCAAACTTTTTTGCAATGGCTTTTCCAATGCCACCAGCACTCCCTGTTACCATTGCTACTTTACCAGTTAATGGTTTAGGTTTGGGCATACGTTGTAACTTGGCCTCTTCCAATAGCCAATATTCTATATTAAAAGCTTCTTGATGTGGTAATGATGTGTATTCCGAAATTGCTTCGGCACCTTTCATAACATTGATGGCGTTGATATAAAATTCTGCCGCCACCCTTGCCGTTTGTTTATCTTTCGCAAAAGTAAACATACCTACACCGGGGTACAAAATAACAACCGGATTTGAATCTCGAATGGCTGGGCTATTAGTATGTTTGTGCGCTTGGTAATAATCAGCATACATTTGTCTGTACGCTACAAATGCTGGTGTCAAAGTACTTTTAATGGCTAATGCATCCGATAAATTTGCTGCGGAATCTAAATCTAATACCAACGGACTGATTTTGGTACGCAAAAAATGGTCGGGGCAACTTGTACCCATAGCGGCTAATCGGGAGCAATCTTTTGAATTTATAAATTCTAGTACTCGCTCATCATCTGTAAAATGACCAATCATTTGTTGGTGGGTTGAGCATAAACCTCTTAATATTGGGGCTATGGCAACGGCTTGTGCTAAACGTGTAGCAGCTGGTTGACAAATCGTTTTTTGACCACCAAAAATAAGACTCTTTTTAGCGTAGTTGTTTTCAATATACGATGAACATTTTTCAATAACCTCCAAGGTATTTAGGTAACTTTCGTAAGCGGTATTGCCCCAGGTAAACAAACCGTGTGAACCTAGCATAATTCCCCGAATTCCGGGGTTTTCATCAAAACAAGTTTTAAGGCTCAACCCTAATTCGAAACCAGGTTTTTTCCAGTCTACCCAACCTATTGTTCCATTAAAAAGTTCTCGAGTAATCTGTTTTCCATCCTTTGCGGCAGCAATTGCAATGGCGGCATCGGGGTGTAAATGATCAATGTGTTTAAAAGGCAAAAAACCGTGTAATGGGGTATCAATTGAGGGTGCTTTTGAATCTAAATCGAATATGCAATGATTAAACAAGGCCACCATTTCGTCTTCATAAGCAACCCCTCTATAAACGTTTTTTAAACTTCTAAGTTTATCAACATATAAAGCCGCCAAACCGCTTTTTTTTAATGTGCCTAAATCTCCACCCGAACCCTTAACCCACATTACCTCTATTTGTTGTCCTGTTAGCGGATCAATCTGTGTAACCTTACAAGAAGTATTTCCACCACCATAATTGGTGAGTCTTAAATCGGCACCTAAAAGGTTGGATCGGTAAATTAAAAGGGCAACTTCATCACCAGCAAGTTTTGCTGCCTCTTGTTCGTCCCATAAATAGCTTACGTAGTTGTATTTGCTTTCTAAAACATTCATATAAATTTTTTTTATCTGATATAATTTCCGTATCCCACTAACAAAACCGAAAGTATTATTAGCGCAATACCCGTAACGATGGTAACATTTGTTTTTCTGCTTACACCTTTCCACTCTTTTAAAATAACGCCCCAGATATTGGCAACGAGGATAATAAACGCCATGTGTAAAATCCAAGAACTTGGGCCGTTACCCAGTTTACTTTCGCCCATACCGTAAAAAAAGAATTGCATAAACCATGTAATTCCTGCCAAAGCAGAAAAAATGTAGTTACTAATTAGTGGCACTTTTTTGTTTGTATAATCGCCAAAAGTTTTATTACGGGCATTTAATAACATACACCATAAAAAGTTGGTAGTTAAACCGCCCATAAGCACAACCACATAAGTTACATTGTTTTGAAAAAGGAATTCGCCTTGTCCAGGGTTTAAAGCCTTCCAAGCTATATTAGCCTCATCTGCCATTTGGTTACCAGCATCAATACCAAATGCAAAACAAGCACTCAGCAAACCCGAAATTAAGGATACAGTTAAGCCTAAGCCAATTTTAAATTCGTTGTTTAACTGATTTGTTTGGGTTATTTCTTTATCCTTTAACCAACCTGCCCTGCCACAAAAAGCAATACCTATTACACAAACTGTTAGGCCAAGCAGAACAACCTGTCCCCATGTGGTGTTTAGCAAAAGACTAAAATTATCTTTACCTAAAACCGGAAAAAAATCGTAATAAATTGAAGGTACCAATGCACCAAAAACCGAGCACAAACCAAGAATTACAGAACTCCCGAGCGAAACGCCGAGATAGCGAACGCCAAGCCCGTAGGTTAATCCGCCAATTCCCCATAAAACACCAAACCCGTAAGTTAACCACAATATTTTACCATCAGTTGCGGTAATGATGTCCATAAAATTGGGGATGGTTATAAAAGCCGTTAAAGGCGGAACAATGAGCCAAGAAAAAACACCGCCTACTATCCAATAGCTTTCCCAAGCCCAGCCTTTTACTTTTTTAAATGGAATATAGAAGCTTCCGGATGCAAAACCGCCAATAAAATGGAAAAGAATACCGAAAAGTGCTTGCATATTTAATCTATAAATTGGTTGATTAAAATTAGCAAATTTGAGATTTGTAACCGTTATGTACTGTTATGCGAAGATATTTGGTTGTGATTTATAGATATTTAATGAATTAGAGACTTTTAAGACTAAATTTTTCTTAAATATGATTAATGCTTATACAAACTTTAGATTATTTATTTTATTCTGGATTAATCAGCATTAGTTTTTCCCAGTTTTTGGAAATATGATTATTTTTTAATATAGTTCTCTTAATTTTTCGCTTAAAAAATGAACACGTATTTTCTTTTAGTAAAGTAAGCTTAGCAAGATTTTTTGCGGTTAGGTTTGTATGAGATATTAGCAAAAAAAACAAATAGAAAGCTTCTAAAATGGGAAACTTGATTCTATAAAAAATGGTATTGGTAGTTGCTGTTTCCTCATAGCCACATTTACTGCAACGTCTCGAAAAATCAAATTTTCCGTTTGCAAACTTATTATTGTTGCACTTATTGCAAACAAAACCATTCTCCCATTTTAAATTGGATAGGTATTTAAGACAAGCTAAATTGTTAGGATATATCTTTTTAAATTCATTGAAAACCAAAGGCTTTAAATCCATTTTGGCTTCTATTTCGTTTTTTAACTGGCCTTTTAAATTATGGTTATCAGCTTCTAGTAATTTATTAATCCTTTCAATTTCTAGGTTTTGGTTTCTGGTTATCGTTACATCGCTACAATTTAAAACAATACCATCAATTGCTGGATCAAAACTAAGGTCTTTGAGAAATGATTCGAAAATAATGAAATCACCATTTTTCTTCCTTAACCTCATTTCTAAATTAGCCCCTTTTAATGGTGCGTTACTAATTTTGACGAAGGTTTTAAGGTAATTTTCTTTTTCATCTTGATGAAGAATATCAACCAAAGAAGTGCCCAAAATTTCATTTTCGGTAAAGCCAGTTAAGCGATAAAATGAAGGAGTTATGTAATTGATAAGGTGATTTTTTGTTAGGATTGCGATAACATCTGGCGAGTGCCTTATAAGTGACCTAAATCTTCTTTCGCTTTCTATAAGTGCTAATTCAGCTTTTTTTCGTTTTGTAATATCAATACAGCATCCAATAAGGTATTCTTTATTGTCTTTTGTTTTGATGATTGTTTTTTTAATCAGCACATAAGAATCTAATCCATTACGAATTGAAGGCTCTTCGGTATAAATTTCTTTACCAGTTTTAAAAACGGTTTCTTCTTCGTTCCAAAATTTATCAGCCTGTATTTTCGGAAAAAAATCGTAATCATTTTTGTTGAGGAGTTCTAATCTCGATTTATTTTGCAGGCTACATAGGGCATCATTAAAAAAAATCCACCTATGTTGCCTATCTTTTATAAACACGGGCATAGGAATGGCATTAAAAAAACTCTCCCAATGCTCGCTGTCAATATTCTTTATATTGCTTAGATAATTAGTAGTAGACTTTAAATTGTTAAATGGCTTACCAACAATATCATCCTGGGTTATGTTAAATTTTTTTAATCCAAAATTGTTGATATACTTTATTGTATCATCTTCATTTAATATTAAAGCCAACGATGAGATAATTTTATTCAGTTGTTTGTTTTCCTGTAAGTTCATTAATTTTAATAATCTAAAATTTATTACAA
>JAYULE010000006.1:0-5416 GCA_043763845.1 Sphingobacteriales bacterium | reverse complement strand
TAAATGCTAACCCAACACCCGAATTATCGTTTAATAATCTCTCGTAATTTATTTCGCCCAAACCTAATATTGTAGTAAACAAGTTTATTTTTATTTCGTTTTTACCATCTTCGGCTAATGTTGTGGTTTTTCTTGCAACTTTAATACTATCCTTTTGCGCAAAACCACAAAAAGACAAGAAGATAAAAATGGTAAGGGTGTAAATTTTTTTCATAGTACTATATATTTTTTTTTCAAATCTAATAAAAAAATTTACTCAAACTCATTTCGAGTAGGTTTTAAAAATTCTACTTACTCGTCAAAAAACTCCACAAGTTCGGCAAAATAGCTGCTATCCCAACCGTCGACAAATTCATCAAAATTATCGTCGGGTATGTTAGTATGCAACAACTCTACCGACGTTCCTTTTTGGTGTTCATGAAGTTTTATGGTTACTATTGATGGCTCATCTTGCCCATCAAAATACCATTGTTGTACAATTTTTTTATTCTCTACAAATTCCAAGTTTTTGCCTAAAATATCGCCATCCCATAACGAAAATTCCGAGTCAACTTCTGTACTCATTTCGGCCTCGCCACCTGTCCATAACTTAATGCTTAAAGGGTTAGTTAAAGCCAAATACACCTCTTGCGGAGGTGCTGGTATAGTATAATATTTTTTATAGTTTTTCATTTTTATTTATGCCGCTAAATTAATTTTAAAAAGCTAAACTATTAAATTATCTATTATTTTTATTAGAAAAGCAAAGCTACAGCTAATAGGTAGGGCTAGCCTTGTTTTCCGCTTTAGCCCCAAAGAAAAATTGGGGGCTGCCGCTACACCCAAGTTTAGGTGGCCAATTGCTGCAATAAACTTACACCTAAATTGGGGCTTTATAACTTATTATTTCAACAATGATTTTAATTGATGCCTTCGCTCAAAGCGAAGGCATCAATTAGGGGTTTTAATAATTTTTTGTACTATTAACCACAGTTTGATTGTTGTTTTTTCTTTAAGAATTTAAAAACGAGAGTTATATGCGACTGATAAGGCGTTAACGATGGCAGCGGCATACTTTTTATCAATTGCGGTTGGCTTAAGCCAACCGCAATTGATAAAAAGATACAGCGTACAGCGTGTTAAAACGCTCAAATTATCATATAAACCTATAAAAAACAAATTATATTAATCAAACTCGGGTTATTAAAACATTCCCCGTTTAATATATTTTATTTCAAATCACATTTTATACTGATGGCAAAAAAAATATTATCAAATTCACATTTATATACTAATACTTTTATACTTTAGTACAATGGAAGAACAAATAAACGACAACCAATTAAACATTGAATTAAGCGAAGAAATTGCCGAAGGTACTTACGCTAACTTAGCAATAATTACTCACTCAAATAGCGAATTTATTATAGATTTTGTAAGAATAATGCCTGGCACACCAAAGTCTAAAGTTAAAAGTAGAATAATTTTAACGCCAGACCATGCCAAAAGGTTGCTACATGCTTTAGAAGATAACATTACAAAATTTGAAACAACAAATGGGATAATTAGTGGCGGAAACTCAAATAACGGAATGCCATTTAATTTTGGTGGCCCAACAGCCCAAGCCTAAACTTGTAATTTTGTTAAGAAAAAATATTCATAAAATATTAAAAGGTAGTAACCAAAATTGCCAAGAAGAAATTTGGGGCTACCCCTTACATATTAAACAAATTACTTCGGTTTGGCATAGCCACAAGTATAACGATTTTGGTTTAGAACGCTTATTTAGGTTAAGTTTATCTATTTTAATGTTTTTATATCCTGCTATTTTAATAGAAACGTTAGTCAACTCTAAGGCTTATTTAAACAGAAAATTAGCTGCCGAGTTTTACGTAGTTTTTAAAACTATTTTCCCTTTAGTAATTTTAATTAATGATTGGTATGATAATCCGTTTATATATTACTTAAACATCTACCTACTATCCGAAACTTACGTATACCTTTTTAGCAAAATATTTTTAGCCGAACACCACGCAAAAACTTCTAATAAGCGTACACTATTGCTACTTATTTTTAATTTTTTTGAGTCGGGTTTGTCATTTGCCGTTATTTACATGGCTGGTAACTATTTAAACGCACCATTAATAAGCTCAATTGATGGTATTTACTTTTCATTTATAACCAGTGCAACGGTTGGCTACGGCGATTTTTATCCTATTACCCAAATGGGGAAAACAATAACCTTAGCACAAGTTTTGTGTTCTATCGCTTTTATTGTATTATTTTTTAATTTCTTTTCGGGGGCAACTGCACAAAATAACGAAGAGAGTAATATTGATTAATATTTTTTTTATTAGTGTACTTATTTTTAAGCATTTCGCTAATTAAGTCATTAATTTAAACGTATAAATTAATTTAAGTGTATAATGATTTTTTCTTGAAAATAACTACACAATTTTTTTGTCCTTCGAAGCAAAATCCACTTGTTAAAACAAAATTATAATTTTTAAAAGAAATAAAATCTCATAATTTCACTACTTAAATAATGCATAAAATCTTAATAAAGTTCAATACTCAAAATGCTTTTTAACTCTTTAAATTTTGCCATTTTTTTACCTGTTGTTTTTACTATATATTGGTTTATTTTTAAAAAAAAATTAAGAGCTCAAAATACTTTATTGCTTATTAGTAGCTATTTTTTTTACGCCTGTTGGGATTGGAGATTTCTATTTCTGCTTTCATTTTCTACCCTGTTAGATTATTTTACAGGGTTTAAAATGTATTATACAGAGAATAGAAATGCTAAGAAATTTTGGTTTTGGTTAAGTATATCTGTTAATATTGGTTTACTTGGCGTGTTTAAATATTATAACTTTTTTGCCGCATCGTTTGCTGTTGCTTTAGCTAATGTAGGCTTACAAACAAACCTGCTTACAATTCAAGTTATATTACCCGTAGGTATATCATTTTATACATTCCATGGGTTATCATATGTAATAGATATTTATAAAAATAAAATTAAAGCCGAAAAAAATTATATAGACTACGCCCTTTTTGTAAGTTTTTTTCCATTGTTAGTGGCAGGTCCAATAGAGAGAGCTACGCATCTTTTACCCCAATTAAAAAAAAATAGGGATTTTAATTTTACAAAAGCTGTTGATGGTTTAAGGCAAATTTTGTGGGGGTTATTTAAAAAAGTAGTAATTGCCAATCAATGTGCTATTTATGCCAATCAAATTTTTAATAATTCAGAAACATATTTTGGAAGCACACTTGTTTTGGGAGCAATATTTTTTACGTTTCAAATTTACGGTGATTTTTCTGGATATTCCGACATCGCATTAGGCACAGCTCGGCTTTTTGGTATAGATTTATTAAAAAATTTTTCTTTTCCATATTTCTCAAGAGATATTGCAGAATTTTGGAGGCGGTGGCATATTTCACTTTCAACATGGTTTAAAGATTATTTATACATTCCTTTGGGTGGCAGTAAATTAGGTACTTTTAAACAAATAATAAATACTTTTATAATTTTTATGGTAAGCGGTTTTTGGCATGGCGCAAATTGGACTTTTATAGTTTGGGGCTTTTTAAATGCTTTATATATAATACCTTCAATTATTTTTGGTACAAATAGGTTACATCTTGAAGCTGTTGCAAAGGGTAAAATATTACCTTCGTTAAAAGATTTTTTTGCAATCTTATTTACTTTTGGTTTAACAGTATTTGCTTGGATTTTTTTTAGAGCAGAGAGTTTAAATCACGCTATCCAATTTATTTCACGAATTTTTTCTTATTCCCTATTCTCGCTCCCCACGGTAAGGCCAAAAATGTTAGTCTTTTTACTTTTTATTTTTATGGTTATTGAGTGGTTGGGCCGCGAAGAGCAATTTGCTATTGCAAAACTTGGTATAAAAAGTCCTAAAATTATTAAGTGGGGCATATATTACTGTATCATATTGGCTATATTTTATTATTCAGGTTCGCAACTACAATTTATTTATTTCCAATTTTAAATATGCTAAAATTTATTAGGCTAGTTATATTGTTTTCCTTACCAATTATAATTGCGATGATTTCGTTGGAAATTTATCTAAGAAAAATCCCTAACGACTATTTGTACAAAAGAAAATATTTAGACAAACATTCGAACAGCATTGAAGTCTTAATTTTAGGCAGCTCGCATACTTATTATGGTATAAATCCTTATTTTTCAAAGTTTAAGATTTTTAATGCTGCTTATGTATCCCAAAGTTTAAATTTTGATTTAGCTATTTTTAAGAAGTATAAAAATAATTGGAGAAAGTTAAAATACATTGTTATACCGGTAGATTATTTTTCTTTATACGAAACACTTGAAAATGGTTCTGAACATTGGAGAGTAAAAAATTACAATATATATTATGCCATAAAAATAAATAGCAATTATTGGAACAATTTTGAAGTGCTAAACGGTAATTTTTCGGGAAATATTTCACGACTTAAATCTCACTTATTTAACCAAAAACCCGACATTAACTGCAATAAACTAGGTTTTGGCACTAACCACAATTCTAAAGATGGAAAAAACCTGTTTATAACAGGTAAAATTAACGCTAAAATTCACACTGCTATTTTAGAAAATAATGTTTTTTTATCTAAAAATATTCAAACTTTAAAATCAATAATTGCATTAGCAAAAATAAATAACACCAAAATAATTTTCATTACTTCTCCGGCATACTATTCATACCGAAAAAATTTAAATGCGAAACAACTCAACTCTACTTTAAATCAAATCAAATTATTATCATCAAAATACAAACACACATTTTATTATAATTTACTTGCTGATAGCACCTTTTTAGCTAATGACTATTACGATGCAAATCATCTAAATGAAATTGGGGCAATAAAGTTAACTTCTAAATTAAACCGCATTATAAGCTCCAACAATAATATAAAATCATCTATTTTGGCAAAATAATTTATTCCACATTACAAACTCATCCTTTTAATTTTAGAAACCATTTAGATTGTAAATTTAGTGAAAAAGCATCAGCCCAAAATATACTCAATCAAACCTTTTAGGTGCTAATTTATTTCGTCCTACCATTTCGGTTTTCGTTAAAAAAACCCTATTTTTACATCTATTCACAAAAAAAATAATGAGCGAAGAAACAGAAGACAGATCGAATTATTCGGCCGATAATATACAGGTTTTAGAAGGTTTAGAAGCGGTACGTAAACGCCCCGCAATGTACATTGGCGATACTGGCGTTAAAGGTTTACACCATTTAGTTTACGAAGTTGTTGACAACTCTATTGATGAGGCTTTAGCCGGATATTGTAGCGATATTTTTGTTACTATACACCCCAACAACTCTATAACGGTAAAAGATAATGGCCGTGGTATTCCTACTGCCATGCACACTAAAGAAAAACGATCGGC
This sequence comes from Sphingobacteriales bacterium, assembly GCA_043763845.1. Taxonomy (GTDB): domain Bacteria; phylum Bacteroidota; class Bacteroidia; order Sphingobacteriales; family Sphingobacteriaceae; genus Pseudopedobacter. The sequence continues at coordinate 6 of JAYULE010000006.1, read as the reverse complement.
TTTAGA
>JAYULE010000005.1:0-5419 GCA_043763845.1 Sphingobacteriales bacterium | reverse complement strand
GTAAATCATCGGGGTGTATTCTGTTTTGCCAGCCAAATCCAATAATTTCATCAAAGCTTGATCCATAAAAATCTATTGTACGTTTATTCACATAATCTAAATTGCCTTGAGGGGTGGCTGTCCAAATATGCTGTGGTAAAACATCGGCCAAAAACCTTATTTGCGATTCGCTTATTTTAAAAGCATCTTGCGATTGTTTTAATTCTGTAATATCGGTTGATGTGCCAAACCATTTTTTTATATTACCACATGCATCCATTATAGGTAAAGCCTTTCCTAAAAACCAACGATAGTTGCCAAAGTTTAACCTATCTTTAAATCTAAATTCAATGTTAAAAGCTTCGCCCGTTTTAACGGCAGTTTGCCACGTATCTACGTAGGTTTGCAAATCATCGGGATGTATAATTTCAACCCAATTAGAGTAGCTACCTTCGTTTATATTAAAGCCCGTATATTCGTACCAACGTTGGTTGTAATAGTCTAAAATACCATCGGGGCCAGCTGTCCAAACTATTTGAGGCATAGAGTCGGCCAATTGTATAAAGTTTTTTTCTGATTCTAAATGTTTTAAATCGAAATGTTTTTTTGTAGTAATATCTCTAAATATAACTATTATACCTCCCGCTTTGGTGGGGTTTACGCTTACTTCAATCCACAAATCGTACTTGGGGTGATACTCTTCAAATTTTTTGGCAATTTTATTTATTAATGCATCATTAAAAAAATCGTACAATTTTAATTTAGTGGCTTCTGGAAAAACATCCCATACATTTTTACCTATGCTTTCAGATCTGTTAATGCCGCTTAACCTTTCTTGATGCTGGTTTACATTAATTATTTTCCAATTTTCATCTATTTGCAAAAATCCATCTTGCATAGATTCTATAATATCATCTAAATGTGTAGTTTCTAAATTCATGCTTAAATTGTATCAAATCATCTAAAAGGTAACAACAATATTACAAACAAACTAATAATTGTTTAACATACAAAAAAAACTCTTAATATTTTAACTTTACAAAATGAATATTGCAATAAATGGATTTGGTAGAATTGGCAGAATGGTGCTGCGTACGTTATTAACTAAACAAAATATTACTGTTGTTGCTATTAATGATGTATCTAACACCGCAACCTTAGCTCATTTATTTAAGTACGATTCTGTTCACAAAATTTTTAAAGGTAAAGTTACTTTTGATGATTTTTCTATTACCATTAACCAAAATAATATAAAAGTTTTTTCGGAAAAAGACCCCGAAAAACTACCTTGGCAAAGTTTAAATATAGATTTAGTAATAGAAGCAACAGGCAAATTTTTAAACTTTAACGATGCACAAAAGCATATTATTGCAGGTGCAAAGCAGGTATTGTTAACTGCACCATCGCCCGATAAAAATATACCAACCGTGGTTTTAGGCATTAATAGCGAGCAAATAAATTGGCAATCAAAAATTATTTCGAACGCAAGTTGCACCACAAATAACGTGGCTCCATTAGTAAAAATATTAGATGATAATTGGAAAATTAAAGATGGTTACATTACTACCGTACACTCCATGACGGGCGACCAAAACCTACATGATGCACCACATCGAGATTTGCGTAGAGCAAGGGCAGCATCGGTATCTATTATACCTACCACCACAGGTGCAGCAAAAGCGATAACAAATATTTTTCCTCATTTAGATGGCCGCTTGGGCGGTGCTGGCATACGTGTACCCGTATTAAATGGTTCGCTAACCGATTTTACATGTATTTTACAAAACCCACCAACCTCTGTTGCCGAAATTAATTTGGCTTTTAAAATTGCGGCCGAAACACATTTAAAAAATATTTTAGAATACACCGAAGACCCAATAGTATCAATTGATGTTATAGATAACCCACACTCTTGCATTTTTGATGCACAGCTAACATCAATTGTAGGTGGGTTGGTAAAAGTTGTTGGTTGGTACGATAATGAGTTTGGTTACGCCAACCGCCTTGCCGATGTGGCAGAAATTATTGGCCAAAAACAAGTTTATTTTTAAACCTAAACTTTTAATTTGCAAGCTACTATAATAATAAATTATTTTAAGGTTTAAATCGTTTAATACTTTTTATATAAATTGTAAAGCACACATTTATCCCAGTCGGTTAAATTGGGTTGTAAATCTAGTTTTACAAAATGAAGTTTAAAAGCAATAATTGCTGCATTTAAATCTACTGTGTTATAACCTATTCGGCGAAGCGCATTTTCTACATCAAAATCTAGGGGTGGTAATAAATCGGGCTTGTTATACCACAGGCCAAAACCGTTTTGACTTAATTTTTCCCAAGGGAATAATATGCTTGGGTCGGTTTTACGTTTTGGGGCAACATCGGCATGGCCAATAAAATTTGAAGTAGGAATATTATAATCTTTTTTAAGTTTCGACAACAGAATTAAGAGACTATTAATTTGTGAACCTGTAAATGGTTGTATGCCATTATTATCTAACTCAATACCAATAGAGCAAGAATTTATATCGGTAATATTACCCCACTTACTTGCGCCAGCATGCCAAGTTCGTAAATTGTTATTTAGTAAGTGTATTATTTTTCCGCTTTGGCTGATGATGTAATGTGCGCTTACCTGTGTGCTTTCGCGAGTAAAAGTACGTATGGTTTGCGTTAAAGAATCTTGTGCGGTATGGTGTATTATTACAAAATTTGGTTTACGTAAACCTAAATTTACGGTGGGTACATATGCTATTTCAATTTGATTTTGCAACGAATCGTAAATCACAGGTAAGGCAATTAAAGTAATTTCTTTCTTTAAACTATCTATTTTATGTTTTTGTAGCTTACTAATTTTACGATAAGGATTTGCCGCACAGCTTACCATAATTAAAATAATTAGCGTATAGGTTACAGTTTTTATCATTCTAAGTTAAAAATAAATACTTTTCAAAAATTATTCCTAAAACTAACACTTTGGCAAGATATTGGCTCTGTTTTATAAAAATAATACATTAATAATAAAAATTATGAAAACTAACTCGAAAATTGCAACCGCTATATTTGCTGGTTTAGCCGCTGGTGCCGCCGTATGGTATTTTATGAGTACCGAAGCTGGCAAAAACAAATTATCTAATTTTGTAGATGATGTACAAGATTTTAGTAGTAACCTTAAACACAAAGCGTATAAAACCGCTGCCGATGTGCAAGATAAAGCTAGCCAAGTTGCTGATTATGTTCAGAATAAAAGTCATGATTTAAAAGACTACGCAGCCAGTAAAGCCCAAAAAGGTGAGAACTTTGCTAAAAATAAAGCACACGAAGCAGAAGATTATGCTACTAACATTTACAACAATGCAAAAGATGTTGTTAATAGTTAAGCTAATTTTTTACAATAAAAAAAGCCCTCAATTATTAAATTGAGGGCTTTATTATTAAATACAGTTTTTTAAATTAATTTGCAGCTTCGCTTTTAGCTTCGGCTTTCATTTTTTCGTTTGCAGTAATTACAATTTCTACCCTACGGTTTTTTGCTCTATCATCTTCGGTTTCGTTACTTGCAATAGGTTCGTTTTTACCTTTACCAGCAATTTTCAATCTTGAAAAATCAACGCCCTTTGCTGCCGCGTAAGTTCTAACAGATGAAGCTCGCTCCATAGATAATTTGTTGTTAACTGCATCGCCACCAATAGCATCTGTATGGCCAATAACCATAATATTTGTATTTGGGTATTTGTTTAATGATGCTGCAAGATTATCAATATTTTGTTTAGCGGTTGTAGTTAATTCGGCTTTGCCAAAAGCAAACAATATACCCGAATCAAATTTAACCAAAATACCCTCACCTGTTGATGTAACTTCGGCACCTGGTATTGCAGTTTCTAATTCTTTTGCTTGCCTATCCATTTTACGGCCAATAAAAGCACCTGCTGTACCACCTATTGCACCACCTATTAAGGCTCCAACTGCAGTGTTACCCGCTTTTTTACCAATTAATGCACCCAAAGCACCACCTGCAATAGCGCCTATGCCAGCACCTTTTTGAGTTTTAGATGCTGTTTTACAGCTAGATAAAATACTTGCCGTAGCAAAAATAAGTGCTAATGATAAAGCTGTAATTTTTAGTTTATTCGTTTTCATAATTTAATAATTTATTGATTGTGTGTTTCTTTGTTTTACTTTTACAAAAGTATTGCCAAAATTAGAGTTTATTTTTAAATCTCATGTTAAATAACGTTATAAAAAATATTTCTATTATAGGTTGCGGTTGGCTGGGATTACCTTTAGCCAAATTTTTATTTACTAAAGGGTATAATATTAAAGGGTCTACCACTAGCGAAAATAAGTTAGCAACTTTAAAACTTGAAGGTATTGTACCATTTTTAATACACCTAAATCCCGCCCTAAGCGGAAAACAGATAAACAATTTTTTAGATAGTGATTTAATAATAATAAACATACCCCCTGGTAGAAACGCCTTGGTTGATGATTATGTATTAAAAATGAATCATTTAAACGAAGCCATAAATAATTCGAGAATTAAAAAAGTGATTTTTATTTCCTCAACATCGGTTTACCCCGAAAACAATAATTGGGTTGATGAAGATACGGAAATTGACAAAAATTTAGTTAAAGCATTGCGAATGTTTACTGCCGAACAAGTTTTTGTAAACAACCCTAACTTGCAAACTACAATTGTAAGAATGGCTGGTTTAATTGGACTAAATAGACACCCTGGCCGTTTTTTTGGTGGCAAACAAAATATTGCCGATGGCTTATCGCCTGTAAATTTAATACATTTAACCGATTGTATAGGATTAATTAATGCAATTATCGAACAAAATTTTTGGAACAAAATTGTGAACGGCGTTGCGCCAAGCCATCCAACTAAACAAGATTTCTACGGTTTAGCCTCAAAAAAATATAACGGTAGCGAAGCATTATTTTTGCCCAAAGCTGGCAAACACAAAATAGTTTGTAGTAATACTAATAATAAAGATTTAAATTATACTTACATAGTTGATGATTTAATGGAATGGCTTGATGAATAGATTTAAATAGTACGGTAAATTGTCACAACCTTTATTTTTTTGACCAACATGAACCTTAAATCTGTGAATATCTGAATAATCTGTGAGCTAAACTTTTCTTTAGAGCGAAGCGTGGAATCCTTTCTGATTCAGAGCGAAGCGTGGAATCCTTTGTCATTCAGAGCGAAGCGTGGAATCCCATTTCACCTTTTTTTTAGACTCTTTACTACGTTGAGAGTGACAAAACTACGTTGAGAGTGCCAAAAACAAACTTCAAATTAGGTTGAAGGCAAAATATTTAAATCCGCGGTGGTAAAAGCGGCTTTATCAAGCACATCCCAAGTATGGTCGCCAAGTAGTTTTACGGTTGAAACAAATTGTTTAGCTGTGGCCGATTTCCCCCATTCATC
>JAYULE010000004.1:0-5434 GCA_043763845.1 Sphingobacteriales bacterium | reverse complement strand
TAACTTCATTTGTTTTAAATCCCCTGATTTATAAATCTTAAAGACGTTTAGTATTTTGTTTTTAAAAACCTATAAGGTTTTTAAAACCTTATAGGTTTATTCTATTACCCCACATTACCTTAAATTTCAACAATTTTCCACACTCCATCTAAATTTCTTAAATTCGCCAGCAAAATTTAAGTTTTTGAAAAATATAATAGCCGCCAAAGAAACTCCTTTAATGACCCAGTACAACGCCATTAAGGTTAAATACCCTGGGGCTTTGCTGTTATTTAGGGTTGGCGATTTTTACGAAACCTTTGGCGAAGATGCCGTAAAAGCATCGCAAATATTGGGTATTGTGCTTACCAAAAGAGCAAACGGTTCGGCGTCGCATATAGAATTAGCTGGTTTTCCGCACCACTCCATCGAAACTTATTTGCCAAAGCTGGTTAGGGCAGGGCAGCGGGTAGCCATTTGCGATCAATTAGAAGACCCCAAAACCGTTAAAGGCATTGTTAAGCGTGGCGTTACCCAGCTGGTTACACCTGGCGTGGCTTACAGCGATAATATTTTGCAGCAAAAAACCAATAATTATTTGGCAACGCTGCATTTCGAGAAAAATACGGTGGGTATTTCTTTTTTAGATATTTCTACAGGCGAGTTTTTGGTGGCACAAGGCAATGTTGATTATATTAATAAACTACTACAAAGTTTTAAACCCAGCGAGGTTATATTTTCTAAAGCCAAACGCAACGATTTTATCGAACAATTTGGCGATAATTTTTACACTTACCCTATTGATGATTGGAGTTTTACCCTCGATTTTGCTACAGAAAATCTTTTGCGGCATTTCGAAGTAAAATCATTAAAAGGCTTTGGTATAGAGCGTTTGCAATTGGGTATTATTGCTGCTGGCGTAGCTTTACATTACCTAAACGAAACCGAACATCGCAAACTCCAACACATATCCAGCATATCTCGCATTGAGGAAGACCGCTATATGTGGTTAGATAGGTTTACGGTACGAAACTTAGAACTCATAGGCTCGGCAAACGAAAACGCACATACTTTAATTGATGTTTTAGACCAAACATCATGTGCTATGGGTGCCCGTATGTTACGCAAATGGGTGGTTATGCCTTTAAAATCCCAAAAACCTATTCAGCAGCGTTTAAATGTGGTACAGTTTTTTGTAGACAATTTTGAGATAAAAGAAGCACTAAAAGCCCAAATTAGGCACATTGGCGATTTAGAAAGGTTAATTTCTAAAATTGGGTTACAAAAGGTAAATCCACGCGAAGTGCTGCAATTACAAAGGGCTTTAGCGGCCATTGCCGAAATAAAAAATATTTGCGCAACAATTGAACAGGAGGGTGTAAAACTCATTGCCGAGCAAATAAACGTTTGCGCAACTATTAAACAAAAAATAGAAACTGAGTTGCAACCCGACCCGCCCATTATGGTTACTAAAGGCAAAGTAATGGCCGATGGATTGGATGAAGAGCTGGATAAATTGCGTAAAATCGCCTTTGGCGGAAAAAATTATTTACTTGAACTGCAACGTAACGAAGCCGAAAAAACAGGTATAAACTCCTTAAAAATAGCGTTTAACAATGTGTTTGGCTATTATTTAGAAGTATCTAATACGCATAAAGACAAAGTACCCACCGAGTGGATTAGGAAACAAACCCTGATAAATGCCGAACGCTACATTACCCCCGAATTAAAAGAATACGAAGAGCAGATTTTAGGAGCCGAAGAAAAAATTTACGCCATAGAAACCCGTTTATTTAACGATTTGGTGGCCACCATAGCCGATTACATAAAACCTATTCAGTTAAATGCCCACTTGATTGCACAATTAGATGTGCTAATTTGCTTTGCCGATATTGCCGAAAAAAACCATTATTGCTGCCCTCAAATTAATGATTCTAAGATTTTGGATATTAAAGGCGGTCGCCACCCGGTTATTGAAAAACATTTGCCCTTGGGCGAAGAGTATATTACCAATAGCGTGTATTTAGATAACGATACGCAGCAAATTATCATGATTACTGGGCCTAATATGTCGGGAAAATCTGCTTTGCTAAGGCAAACGGCATTAATTGTAATTATGGCTCAAATGGGTTGTTTTGTGCCTGCCAAAGAAGTTACTTTGGGTATTGTTGATAAAATTTTTACCCGTGTAGGTGCATCAGATAACCTATCATCGGGCGAATCTACGTTTATGGTAGAGATGAACGAAACAGCAAGCATCTTAAATAATCTGTCGGATAGAAGCTTGATTTTGATGGATGAGATTGGCCGTGGCACATCAACCTACGATGGTATTTCTATTGCATGGGCAATAGCCGAGTATTTGCACATACACCCATCGGCGAAAGCCAAAACCTTATTTGCCACCCATTACCACGAACTTAACGAGTTAAGCAACAGCTTTACCCGTATAAAAAACTTTAACGTATCGGTAAAAGAACTGGGCAATAAAGTAATATTTTTACGCAAATTAGTACCTGGAGGAAGCGAACATAGTTTTGGTATTCACGTTGCTAAAATGGCAGGAATGCCAGCTAAAGTTTTACAACGAGCAAACGAAATTTTATTGCGTTTAGAAAACGAACGTACAGGTGGCGAACATGTAAAAGCCAGCATTATGAAAATACAAAAACAGGCGGTACAAATGCAAATGTTTTCGCTCGACGACCCTGTTTTAATTAAAATTAGAGATGTGCTTAACAACCTAGATGTAAACACACTAACGCCTGTAGAAGCATTAATGAAGCTAGATGAAATACAGAAAGTGCTTAAAAACTCGTAAATGATACTTAACTATAAAACCATAATTCGTTTGTTTTTTGTGGGATGCTGCATCATTAATTTTGTTGCTTGCAAAAGTAAAAAGATAGCTGCAAGTAATTCAGCTTACCAAAAACCTAAATCTAGCATAGCTAATAAATATGCCGAAAAAATGCAGGTAAGTAAAAGCGATATTAGCAATGGTAATTTGTACCAATTTATAAACGACTGGGAAGGTGTGAAATATAAAATGGGCGGTTTAGATAAAAATGGTATTGATTGCTCGGGCTTTGTATATACTTTATATAAAGAAGTTTATGGGCGTAACATTCCTAGAAATACTAACGCTTTAATAAATATTTTAAAAAGAAAATACGAAGATGAACTACTAGAAGGCGATTTGGTTTTTTTTGATTATGATGGTAAAAAATACAGCCACGTAGGCGTATATTTACAAAACGGTTTTTATGTACACGCCAGCACTCGCAAAGGTGTTTTGGTAATGAAACTTAAAGACCCTTACACGTATAAATATTTTAGCCGCTGTGGCGAAATTAAAAATTAATACACTATGAAAAATATTTTTATATTAATGGCCTGTTTGCTTTTTGGGTTAAAAGCATCATCGCAAACCAACAAACCCGATAGTTTAAAAATTGGTAATGCCATTCCATTTTTTGATACGCTAAAAAATGCTTCTATTGATGGTAAAAGGCAAGTAAGTTTAAACGATTATAAAAAGCAAAAAGGCGTAATAATTGTGTTTATGACAAACAACTGTTACCACTGTATTAATTACCGCGAACGCATAAAAAATTTGCATACACAGTTTGCTAAAAAGGGTTATCCGGTTATTGCAATTAATCCTTTTAATAGTAAGTATGCGGTTGAGGATAGCTTTGAAGAAATGGTAAAATGGGCAAAAAAGGACGGTTACGTTTTTCCTTATTTGCAATCCAATAACGATACCCTGCCCGCCCTTTATGGGCTAAAACACACCCCAACCGTTTTTGTGGCACAAAAAGTGGGTAATAAATTATTGTTAAAATATAAAGGTGCAATTGATGACGATATGCAAAACAAAAAACCGAAAAAAATTAATTATGTGGAGGATGTGGTAAATATGTTATTGGGTAATACTTGTGTAAAATAATGTTAAGTTAACATATAGAATAATTAAATGATTTGTTTTTTTCTATAAATCTAAATATCTTATTGTTCTGTTCATTTTTTAAATAGAAACATACATACGAACTTGTTTCCTAATTAAGATACTTATATATTTAACAAAAATTTTAATGAAGGCCAAATTTGAAACCATATTTCTTAAAGAAGCCAGCGATTTTTTAGCCGACTTGGATGAAAAACCGAGAGATAAGATTTTTTATAACATTTGGAAATCCACACAGGTTACAGATAACGAACTTTTTAAAAAACTAGATGGTGAGATATGGGAGTTTATTACATTGTATCAAAAAACTTACTATCGGTTGTTTGCATTTTGGGATAAGGAGAATGGTAAAAAATCTCTTGTAGTTGCAACAAATGGTATTATTAAAAAAAACATTAAGGCACCCAAGAATGAAATTGAACGAGCTGAAAATCTTCCTAAAAAGTATTTAAATAGCAAACAGCAAAAGAAATGAAAACATACACATTAGAGGAATTAACCGACAAACATATTGGAGAAATTGATACCCCAAAAAGAGATGCTTTTGAAACCGAGTTAAGAATTGATTTACTTGGACATGCAATTAAACAAGTTAGGCAAGAACGTAATTTGACACAAGAACAATTAAGAGTATTAGTGGGTGTACAAAAAGCACAGATTTCTAAAATTGAAAACAGTGTTACAAATGCTCGTTTTGAAACAATTTTAAAAGTATTTACAGCTTTAGGAGCAAAAATAAATTTTAACGTAGAACTACAAAACCAAAAGGTGCAATTTAATTAGTACAACAAAATATTGCCCACTACTTAGCTATTTTTAAAAAAATAAACAGTTTGATTAAATATATCTTTGTAAAAATTTAGGCTTCCTAAAATATGAATTTGATTTTTATACCTTAATCTATCTAAAATCTAATCATCCTAAAATACCGATTCAATCCCACATAAAATAAAAATAAAACTATTCCTCAAAACACATATCTTCATTTAAAATTTACGACCTTTAATTTAATACTTTTATTTATTATGCATCAAAAAAAAGAATTAGGCTTTTGGTTAAAATACAAGCAATACGCTGGTAACGAAATTCTATTATATCTAATCATGATAATAGGTATATTACTAGGCATCATACTATTTAGTTAACAAACATATCAAATTATTAATGCTACAACTTCACTTAAAACGACCTTTAGCTTTCTTCGATTTAGAAACCACTGGTGTAAATGTTGCAACCGATAGGATTGTAGAAATCTCTATTTTAAAGGCAATGCCCGATGGTTCGCAGCAAATTAAAACTTTAAAAATAAACCCCCGTATTCCAATTCCATTAGAGTCATCGTTGGTGCATGGTATTTATGAAGAAGATATTAAAGATGCGCCCACATTTAAACAAGCATCACAAGAAATTATTGATTTTTTAGGCGATGCCGATTTAGCTGGTTATAATTCAAATCGATTTGATATACCTGTTTTAATGGAAGAG
>JAYULE010000003.1:0-21723 GCA_043763845.1 Sphingobacteriales bacterium | reverse complement strand
TCTTTTTTTAGTTGTAAGTTATTTTAGTCATAAGTTTTTTAGTCGTAAGTCATTTGTTTGGTGTAGATAGTCTTTTTTTAGTCGTAAGTTATTTATTTCAATTTTTCTGGTCTTTTTTAACTTTCGACTAATCTGACTTACGACTATTTTGACTAAACTGACTTTCGACTAATTTATTAATGGATTTTTTTCTTTTTTGAAATGGTGATAAACCAGCTTATCCAGTAGGGAAGGTAAAAATTTTTGTAAAAAAACAGTTAACTTTCCTTGGCTAGTCATAATTAATTGGCGTTTTTCATTTTCAATTCCATTTAAAATATTAATAGCAACTTGCTGGGAAGACATCATTTTATCTTCTTGCATACTTGTTTCACCTTGGGATTTTGCATCACTGTTTAAAGCAACATTTCTAATATTTGATGCCGTAAACCCTGGGCATGCCAATAATACTTTTAATCCTGTTTTTAAGTTTTCGATACGTAATGATTCTAAAAACCCATTTACAGCAAATTTAGAAGCAGAATATCCCGTACGTCCTGGTAAGCCTTTAAAGCCAGCAATAGATGATACACCTACCACTGTACCTTTAACTTCTAATAAATGGGGTAATGCGTATTTTGTACAATAAACTGTACCCCAAAAGTTTACATCCATTACTTTTCTAATAACTTCTAAATCTAAATCGGCAAATAAAGCCCGCATAGATATGCCCGCATTATTAATTAGCACATCAATTTTACCAAAAGTGTAGATGCTTTGTTTAATTAACTGTTTACAATCCTCTTCAATTGCTACATCTGTTTGGATAGCTAAAACTTTAACGCCGTAAATATTTTGTATTTCTGATGCTATTTCGCAAATTTTTACATATTGCCTAGCGGCTAAAACTAAATTTGCACCTCGTTTGGCACTTTCGTGTGCGCAGGATAATCCTATTCCACTTGATGCTCCTGTGATTATAACAAGTTTGTTTTTAAGGTTCATGTATTAGATTTTATTCAATAGTTTAAAATTATAAATATTTGATTATTATGGTTTTAAAGTGATTTATTTGAAGCTATAAATTAAGCTATTTAAAACCGATTTTACGATTTAGTTAAAGAAATTCGCAGAAATATTTGTATGTAATTTACCCTTTTAACCCTACTAACCTAGCTACATATTTGCCAATAATATCAAATTCGAGGTTTACCTTGCTGCCAACTTGTACCGTTTTAAGGTTTGTATTTTGGTAAGTGTAAGGAATTATAGCTACCGAAAACTGGTTATTTTGCGAGTTTACAACCGTTAAACTTATTCCGTTTACAGTGATAGAACCTTTTTCGACGGTTATATGGTTAAAATCACTTTCGTATTGGAAGGTATAAAGCCAGCTGCCTTGGGTTTCGGTTACTGCCAAACAAATGGCGGTTTGGTCTACGTGGCCTTGTACAATGTGGCCATCTAACCTACCATTTATTTGCATACAACGTTCTAAATTTACTAAAGTATCAATTTGCCAAGTGCATAAATTTGTTTTCTGCAATGTTTCATCAATTGCGGTTACGGTATGTGTGTTAGCACTAACATTTACTACGGTTAAACATACGCCGTTGTGCGCTACCGATTGGTCTATTTTTAATTGGTTTGATATGTTTGAAGCGATTGTAAAATCTATATTAGTTTGATTTTTAACAATATTTGTAATGTTACCTAAAGTTTCTATTATGCCTGTAAACATGGAGAGTTGGGGTTTGATTTGGTGTGAATAATTGAAAATAATTTATTTAAACATGCCCTACACCACCCGAAATAATAAATTTCATTGCTTGGGCTGCCGATATATCTAAATGCTTAACTTTATCTTTATGCACAATAACTACTTGGCCAGCAAATGAATAAGAAAAAGGGAAATATACAGCTACATCATCGGGCGAACCAAAAACTGTAAGATTTTTTTGGGTTAAAAAACCAATGCGTTTAAGGCCATTTTTATCTTCAACTAATACAGGGTCGTTTAATTTTTTTTCTTCGCCAACAAAGGCTTCGGTAAAATCTTTAACAGATGAAAATATGAATTTAAATAGTGGAAGCTTGTTTAACCACCTGTTAAACCAATTTTTTATAGGCTCTGTTACCAAATAAGTTACGATAATACCAGATACTAAAACTATTATTATAACTGATAATATACCAATACCAGGTATATACATTGGCTTACCATTTGCAGGATTAAAAAACAGTAAATCGCTTAAATTTAAAGCATTATCTACGGTTGCAAATGTCCAAAAAACCAAAAAAATAGCGGTGCTTAATGGTAAAACAACCAATAAGCCGCGTACAAAATAATTGATAATTACTTTAAATATTTTATGCATAATAGTAAACTCGTTTAACCCTTGCAGATATGTTGGTTAATATCTCGTAAGGTATGGTTTTTAAAACATCGGCTAAATTAAATATAGTTTGTCGATCAGCAAAAATTATTACTTCATCGCCTTCGTTACAATCAATATTTGTAATATCTAACATACACATATCCATACAAATAGAACCAATTGTAGGTGCAATTTTATTATTTACCAATATTGTGCCTTGGCCGTTACCTAACCTACGAGAAATACCATCGGCATAGCCAATTTTTAGCGTCGCAATTTTACCATCTGCGGGCATAATACCTCGGCGGTTATAACCTACGGTATCGCCTTTTTTAAGATGTTTTATTTGCGATATGGTAGTTTTTAGGGTTAATACGTTTTCTAAATTTTGGTTATTTCTATTTGCGGCATCAACACCATAAAAACCAATCCCTAGCCTTACCATATTAAATTGGGCATTTTTAAACCTACTTATGGCACTGGTATTGGCCAAATGTTTAATAAAGGTATAGCCAATATTTTGCGCAATTACCGTGGTATAGGTTGTAAAATCGTTAATTTGTTGTTGGGTAAAATTATCTTGCTTGCTATCTTCGCTGGCTACCAAATGCGAAAAAACACTTTTTACTTTTAGTTGAGGATATTTTTTCAAACAATTTATCAACTCGGGAATAGCGTTACCCTCAAAACCAAAGCGATGCATACCAGTATCTAACTTTAAGTGAATGTTGTAAACCACTATATTTTTGTATGATAAATAATCAGCAAAAGCGTTTAAAATTCTAAAACTGTACAACTCGGGTTCTAAATTATTATCAATTATAGCATCAAAGGCAGAAACTTCGGGACTCATTACCATTATTGGGGTAGTTATACCTGCCTTACGTAACTCCGTTCCTTCATCGGCAAAAGCCACTGCTAAATAATCTATTTTATTGTATTGCAATACGTTGGCAATTTGGTAACTACCTGTACCATACGAAAACGCTTTTACTACCGCCATTATCATTACCCCAGGATTTAACAGCAATTTATAATAGTTTAAGTTGTTTTCTAAAGCATTAAGATTAATTTCTAAAACGGTTTCGTGAATTTGTAGCGTTAATAATTTGCTTATTTTCTCGAACTTAAAATCTCGAGCTCCTTTTAATAAAATGGCTTGGTTGCTAAAATTAATTTGAGCTAAATGGCTTATTAAATTTTGTGTGTTGGCAAAAAAAAGGCTGTTTGCTGGGAAATAATTTTGGTACGCCGAAATGTTTTCGCCAACTCCTATAAAGATTTCAATGTTTTTAGTGGTTAATAATTGAGCAACTTTTTGATACAAAACCGGGTTTGATATACCGGTTTGCAACAAATCGGACAGTATTAAAGCTTTTTTTGGATGTTGCTGTTGCTGATTTAAAAAATCAAGTGCAATTTCTAACGACGACAAATCGGAGTTGTAACTATCATCAATAATAGAGCAATTATTTTTACCCGTTTTAAGTTCTAAACGCATTTTTACAGGTTGCAAAAGCAACATGTTTTGGGCTATGGTTTGCTGGCTGATATTTAAAAATAACATAGTTGCCCAACAAATTACTGCGTTTTCTATGGCTGCTTTATCGGTAAAGGCAATGGTAATGTTTATTTGTTTTTGCTGGTATTGGGCGGTTAATGTGGTGTTATTAGCTGTGCTTTGTGTATGGGTTATTTGCAAATCTGCATTTTTAGTAAAGCTAAAGGTAAACTTTTTAATAGCTTGATTACTAATGTATTTTATATAATCAACATTTAAAATTACGAAATTCGCAATTGAAAAAAGGTTGATTTTTTCAACTATTTTTTGTGTTTTAGTGACAAAACCTTCATCGTGTGCGCTGCCAATATTTGTTAATATACCAATGGTAGGTTGTATTATTTTTTGGAGGTTTTGCATCTCGTTAGGTTTTGAAATACCTGCTTCAAAAATGCCTAAATTATAATCGTTACTCATTTGCCAAACCGATAGCGGCACACCCAACTGCGAGTTATAACTTTTTGGGCTACGCACTATTTTGTAGCTATTGTTTAACAATTGAAAAAGCCATTCTTTAACCATTGTTTTTCCGTTGCTGCCCGTAATGGCAATTACGGGGTAACTAAAATTTTTGCGGTGTTGGGCGGCTAAATGTTGTAAGGCGTGTAATGTATTTTGGCTGTAAATAAAATTGGCATCGGCAAAATTGGATAAGTCAAAATTGTAATCCCAAATTACAAAACTACGGAAACCTTGCTGGTATAAATTTGCAATAAACAAATGGCCGTTTACTTTACCAGGCAAAACAAAAAATAACGATGTGCTTGCATCGGCTAGCTTACGGCTATCAAAAAGTAAATGTTGAATGGTTTGGGTGGGGTTTTTAATGATGGTCTTCTCCCCTATTAAATTGGCTATTTTTTTGATGTTGTAAATTGTAGAATCCATTGTTTACAAATTTGATGATTATTAGTGAAATTCACTAATTTTATAGCCAATGGAACAAAATAGCACCAAAGTATATATTGATAAGAATACTGCCCGCATAAAAGCCGAAAGTTACTGTGCTTACCAAGAAAGAAGCCATTATGAAGTAAAATTAAAACTGTACGAATGGGGTGTTTACCCTGCCGATGCCGATATTATTATATGCGATTTAATTGCAAACCGGTTTTTAAATGAAGAAAGATTTGCTGTAAATTATACATCGGGAAAATTTAATATAAAAAACTGGGGAAAAATTAAAATAAAACAAGGCTTGCGTTTAAAAAAAGTTAGCGAACCAATTATTAATAAAACTATAAACAGTATTGATGGCGATGCTTATTTAATTAAACTTGAATTAGTTTTAAGAAAAAAAAGAAAAGATATTAAAGAAAAAGAGCCTTACAAAATTAAATACAAGCTACAACAATATGGTTTAAGCCGTGGTTTTGAGAACGATTTAATTTTTTTAATCTTGAATAATAGCGACTTAAACATTTTATAAAAACAAATTGCCATAGCCATTTGTGAAATACAATTTTCTGTATATATTTGCACTCCGTTAAACGGAAACGTTCTTTTAAAACAATATGCGAAAGTAGCTCAGTTGGTAGAGCGCAACCTTGCCAAGGTTGAGGTCGCGAGTTCGAACCTCGTCTTTCGCTCTAATCCCTTTTCTGTAACGGTAAAGGGATTTGTTTTTAAATATAATTGCCACGCTCAGATGGTGGAACTGGTAGACACGCAGGACTTAAAATCCTGTTCCCGTTAAAGGAGTGCGGGTTCGATTCCCGCTCTGAGTACAAAAACCGCTTTAATTATAGTTTAAAGCGGTTTTTTTTATTGCGCATACTTTTTTCAATCAAAAACGGCTACTATTGCAGAAAAAATTAAACTAATTTTGAGGCATTACTTCAAAAAGTTGTAACACTCACTCCTACCAAGCCATTCAAAATATCATCACTAATACTTGCCCCTAAACCTGGCTTATCGGGTGCGCTTACTTCGCCAACAGGGCTGTAAATTATCCCTCCAATAACAGGGTCGCTAACCATCATTAATGGAGTGTCAAAGTCGCAATGTAAAATATTTTTGCTAGTTAAAGCCAAATGTGCCGATGCTGTAAAGGCTAAACTAGACTCTAAAAAGCCACCTATTTGTAAATCCATATTTGCGACTTCGGCAAGTTTTATAATTTTTAAGGCGTTAAATATCCCACCAGATTTACCCAGTTTAATATTTAGCAAATCGCAAGACTTTAGGCGAATTAAACGTTCGGCATCGTTATGGTCGCAACAGGTTTCATCGGCCATAATGGGTATGGGGCTATTTTTCCTAATATTTTCCAACTGCATAAAATCGTAACGAGCAATTGGTTCTTCACAATGCTGAATGTTATAAGGTGCTAAAGCGTTTAATATTTGTGTGGCTTGGCTTGCAGGCCAACCTTGGTTAGCATCAATTCTAATAGGTATTTGTGAACCTACGGCTTCCCTAACTAAGCGTATGCGCTCCACATCTAAATCAAGACTTTGGCCGAGTTTAACTTTTATAATTTGGAACCCATTGGTAACAATTTTAAGGGCATCGGCAGCCATTTTTTGTGGCTCGCCAATGCTTATGGTATAATCGGTAACTAAAGTTTTGTTGTTTTGGCCTCCTAAAAAAGCGTATAAAGGTAAGTTGGCGTTTTGTGCCGAAATATCATATAATGCAATATCAAAAGCACTTTTAATGCTGTTATTTCCATAAATAACAGCATCCATTAATTGGCTACATTGTGCAATATTTAATGAATTTTGCCCTATTAACGCTTTAGCCAAATATTGGCCAACTATAAAGCCGGTTTCCATACTTTCGCCATTAATGGTTTTAAAAGGGCTGCACTCGCCAAAGCCAGTTAAGCCACTTTTGGTTTTAATGGTTAAAATTATATTTTCGGCTGTGGTAAGAGTGCCTAAAGAAATTACAAATGGCTCTTTTAACTTTATAGGGAGTTGATAAATGTTTATTTCGGAAATTTCCATTTTTAAAGGTATTAAAATTGGAGTATTATTTCGAACTGTATTTTTTTATTAGGATTTTGTGTGTGTTTGTAAAAAGTTGCAAAGTTATTTAGATTTTTTTAGGTGGGATTTTGATGAATATAAGCCCGTTACTGGCATTATTTATTGTTAAGCATACTTATTTTAAGATGCCATCAACCACGGAAAAGCATATTAAAGTCCTTTTAAAAAATCCTCAAATAGGGTAACTCTTCTAAACTTTAGTTTTTGCAGTCCCTCATATAATGGCTTATCTCTTGTTAATAGTTGTAAATCCAACTGTATGGCTAACGCTACATAACTTATGTCTTTCAAGTCTATTTTGTCAAGTAATTTTTCGGATTTTTCAATGCTTTCTTGACTTAAAACATATTCTGGTAAAATAGTTATTTTTGAAAACACAAAATAACTCCATTGCAAAAATTCATATTTTTGCATTTTTGTTCTACTTTTTAAAAGATCTTTATATTTATCAATTTCAACCAAAACAAAGTCTGGCAGTATGAAATTATAATTTGTTAAAAATGGTTTATAACTTGCTTTACCGCTAATTAATATACTCATTAATATGTTTGCATCAATTACATAATCCATTATTTTTCAACAACATATTTATGTTTTTCTTGTTGCCAAGCTAAGTTTCTTGATATTTGCCACTCTTGGTCATTTTCAAGATCAATAGTTTCTAAGTCTTTCAATATATCTTGAGCCGAGAGCCGTAAAACTATTTTTTGCATAAACTCTTGCAAATAGCTTTCTATCTGCTTATTTCCCAAAGTTTGCACAAAACTTTCTTCCAATTGTATTTTAAATTCTACCATTTGTAATAAGTTTAGTTAAAAGCTAATCTACAAGTTATTTTTTATGTTGTTTAAATTGTTGATGATTTTTTTTGTTAAGTATAATTTCTAATTTACCAACTTCCACCAGCACCACCACCGCCACTGCTTCCACCCCCAAAACCGCCAAAGCCTCCCCCGCCGCCACCGCCAAAACCACCACCTCCACCTCTATTACCGCCACTGCTAGCTAAACCAGCAAGTAAACTCCACCATAGCATATTGGCACCACCACGGCCACCTATAACATTACGGCCGCCACCGCCTTTACCACCTTTACTTATAAAAATAATAAGCGCAATAACAATCAATATTAACAAGCCAGCCGGAAAGCCTTTACTACCTTTTTCTTTTTTGGGTTTATCGGCCTTATATTCGCCTTTGGTATAGCTAATTATGGCATTTATTCCGTCATCAATACCCCCATAATAATTGCCATTTTTAAAATTGGGTTTTATTTGATTTTCTATAATTCGTTTGGCAATTGCATCGGGCAGGGCACCTTCTAAACCGTAACCTGTGGTAATAAACATTTTACGATCTGCTTTTGCAATTACCAATAAAATACCCGTATTTTTTTCTTTACCGCCTACACCCCAGTTTCTAAAAAGTTTTACCGAGTAATCAGCAATTTCGTGACCTTCTAACGATGGTATCATTGCCACCGCAATTTGTATAGATGTAGTATCGGCAAAAGCCACCAACTTGTTTTCTAAACTGTTAACTTCTTGTGCGCTTAGTGTTTGTGTATAATCGTTAACTAAAGTTGAGGGTTTAGCGGGGAATTTTTGAGCATGAATAGTACCGCAAACAAGTAAAAATACAAGTACTAAAAAATGTTTTTTCATAAGTTTAAGCATTTAAATTAGGGTAAAAAAACTATATCGTCGGGCAATTCGTTACCATCGCCACTTTGGTAAGGGAAATATTTTTTCAGCTGTTTACCAGCTTCTATAATACCTACGCTAATGCCTTCGGCAAGGTGATTGTTTTTAAAATAACTGGCCATTAATTCTTTAGTAGTATTCCAAAAATCGGAGGTTACTAAGGCGTTTATTCCTTTATCGCCAATAATCGCAAATTTATGATCATCCGTGGCAACGTAAATTAAAACACCGTTGTTTAGTTTTGTTTTGTGCATTTCTAAATCGTGGAAACACACAACTGCTCGGTCTAAAACCTCAATTTTGCATTTTTTTTCAATACAAACTCTTATTTCACCCGATGTGTTTTTCTCGGCCCATTCAATCGAATGTTTAATTTTTTCTTGGTCGTTATCGCTTAAAGCTGCCATAAATAGAAGTTTTTTTTACAAACATTTGTTATAAACCTATAAGGTTTTAAAAACCTTATAAGTTATAGGTTTTAAAAACCTTATAGGTTATAGGTTTTATTAAAACTGTACAGTTGGCGCTTTATCTGCACCAGCCTCGGCAGCAAAACTACCTTTGGTAGCAAAACCAAACATACCTGCAAATAGGTTATTTGGAAAAGTACGAATGTTGGTATTATATGCCTGCACCGAATCATTAAAGTCTCTACGGGCTACGGTAATGCGGTTTTCGGTTCCTTCTAGTTGCGCTTGCAACTCTAAAAAGTTTTGGTTGGCTTTTAACTCTGGATATTTTTCTGATACCACCATTAACCTACCTAGAGCCTGACTTAATTGCCCTTGTGCAGCTTGGAATTTTGCCAAATCTTCGGGACTAGTTTTACTAGGGTCAACCGTTACCGATGTTGCTTTTGCTCTAGCCTCAATAACTGCTGTTAAGGTTTCTTTTTCGAAATTTGCAGCACCCTTTACACTGGCTACTAAATTAGGAATCAAATCAATACGGCGTTGGTACTGGTTTTGTACTTCGCCCCAAGAGGCTTTAACTTTTTCGTCTAACTGTACCGAACTGTTGTAACCACAAGAACTTAAAGTGGTAGTAAATAATACCGCAAGGGCATAAAAAATAGTTTTTTTCATTTTGATTAGATTTAGTTTTTCAATTTTAAGAGTTAATTCTCAAATTTCATACCTTTGTTATCATTCGTGATAAAAACACGACAAAAGTTAATGATTATAGAACGTGAAGTTATCATCTTTCCTGATGATATTAATGATTTGGATAAAATAAAATCCGAAATAATTTCTCAAACCAAAACCAAAACAAGTGATTTTAGTGGCTATAACATATTAAAACGCTCTATTGATGCCCGGGGTAGGTTTATTATATACCGCCTAAAGGTGGCAGTGTACATTAACCAAGTTGCAGTTTTCGAGTTTAAAAATAGTATATGTCAAAATGTCGGTAATGGTAAAAGGGTTATCGTAGTGGGTGCTGGCCCGGCCGGACTTTTTGCAGCCTTACGCCTAATTGAACTAGGCTTAAAGCCAATAATTATTGAACGTGGTAAAAACGTTAAAGACCGCAGGCGGGATTTAGCCGCACTAAATAAACAAGGCTTAGTAAACCCAAATTCTAACTACTGCTTTGGCGAAGGTGGCGCAGGTACTTACAGCGATGGTAAACTGTATACCCGTAGCAACAAACGTGGCGATGTTAGTAAAATGTTACAAACATTGATTGACCACGGGGCAACACCCGATATTTCCATAGATGCTCGCCCACATATTGGCACCAATAAATTGCCACAAATAATTGTTAACATCCGCGAAAGCATATTAAATTATGGCGGTGAAATTCATTTTGATACCCAAGTAACCGACCTAAATATTAAATTGCAAACGTTTAAAAGCGTTGTTACCAACAACGGAATTATTGATGGCGAAGCACTTATTTTAGCCACCGGCCACTCGGCAAAAGATATGTATGAGTTGTTACGCAACAAAGGTATTTTACTGGAAGCCAAGCCTTTTGCTTTAGGAGTTAGGATAGAACACCCACAATATATTATAGACCAATTGCAATATCATTGCGAGGTTCGCCATTCTAATTTACCGCCATCAAACTACAGTTTGGTACAACAAGTTGGCGGCCGTGGCGTGTTTAGTTTTTGTATGTGCCCAGGCGGCATAATTGCCCCTTGCGCAACAAATACAGGCGAAATTGTGGTAAACGGTTGGAGCCCATCTAAACGAAATAACCACTACGCAAACTCGGGTACGGTGGTGCAGGTAAACCTAAACGATGTACCCGGGGATAATAGCAACGCATTTAAATTGTTAGATTTTCAAACCCAAATAGAGCAACAGGCTTTTACCGCTGGGGGCGGGAGTTTAAAAGCACCTGCACAACGTATGCTTGATTTTGTGAATTATAAAACATCGTCAAATTTACCCCAAAACTCGTACTTACCCGGTTTAACAAGCTGCAATTTACACGATATTTTGCCGCCTTTTGTAGCCCACAGTTTAAAAACGGCATTGCCTTTATTTGGCAATAAAATGAAAGGTAGGTTTGGCAACGATGGCTATTTTACTAACGAAGCGGTTTTGGTTGGTGTTGAGTCTCGCACCTCATCGCCCATACGCATACCTAGAGATAAAGAAACTTTACAGCATCCTCAAATAAAAGGTTTTTTTCCGTGTGCCGAAGGGGCAGGTTATGCAGGAGGTATTATTTCGGCAGCTATAGATGGGCAGGCTTGCGCCGATGCAGTTTTTAAATATGTTTAAAAATTAAATGGGTATAGTTTTTGCAATAATTTGGTTCATTAAAAAAGGCGAGATATCTCCTACCTAATGAAACAACATCTGTGTATATTAGAGAAATCTGTGAGCTATTGTCTGAACCATGATTTATAGGATTAAATGATTTTTAGGATGCTACAAATCCCAGTAATTCTGTGAATATCAAATTAATTTGTGAGCAAACTTTATATTTTAAATATGTGGGAAATTAGTTCTGTTTGCCACAAACGTCAAAATAAAATAAAGTCAGTAAAAGTGGGTTTTAAAAATTTTCCCATTATTTAATCCAACAAAACCAATGGTAACAAACAAAACAACACTAATATTAGGTGCAACAAGTAACCCAAGCCGTTACGCTTATATGGCCGCTAACCAATTGGTAAAAAACGGCCATAAAATTATTAATGTTGGCATAAAAACGGGTGATGTTGCTGGCGTAAAAATCGAAACTGCAAGCAAAATCCATCAAAATATACATACCATAACGCTTTACATTGGTACAGCACACCAGCCTCAATTGTACAATTATATTATTGCTACCCAACCTAAGCGCATAATATTTAACCCCGGAACAGAAAATTCCGAATTAGAAAAACTTGCCAAACAAAACGGAATTGAAACTTTGCAAGCTTGTACGTTGGTGCTTTTAGCTACAAAACAGTATTAGTAATAACCTGAGTTCGATAATTAAACTAAAGTGTAATTTACTGTAAATCAATGTTATTTAAGGTTTTAAAGCGTTAACTATGGTAGCGGCCCGCCTGCCGGCCGGCAGGCATTCTTTTTTTATCCCTTTAGCCCCCTTCGGGGGAACACGTTAAAATCCCCCCTTTGGGTCTAGGGGGAAATAAGATACTTGCCTACCGATAGGCAGGCAGCGGACGGCGTGTTACCTTGCCTACCGGCAGGCAGGAAACGCCCTAATAATTACAAAAACAGTATTTATTAATCGAACTCAGGTTAATAATAAATATTTGCCCAAAACAAAAAAATGCAAATCTAGATTTTTAAGCGAGGTTGGCATTTTACAATAATTTTGTTAAGTGTTATAAATAATATTTTATAAGCCCAAAATAAAATCATCACTCTAAAAGAAATTTTTAACTTTACACCATACCAATTTCTATTCATTCGAATTAAAATTTATTTACATGCGTATCACAAAAATTATTTTTCTTTTTGCAACTACTTATTTTATTTTTTTAACCGAAAGGGCAAGCGCTCAAAACAATAATTCTTGCAATAATGCTTTTATTATAAATACCGAAAGCAAGTGTGTAAGCAACGAAAGTATGCTTACTTCACAAACTTTAACTGGTGCAACTGCCGATGGATATACAATAAATTCGGGTTGCGGTATTCAATCAAATTACAGAGATATTTGGTATAAGTTTGTTGCAAAAACTAATAAGCCCACAATTTCGGTAAGCAATTTTGGTTTAGGTTGGTTTACTCTTCCTAATATTGGTATTCAGCTTTTATCGGGCACATGTGATAATTTTACTCAAATTGCTTGTACAAGTAGTGGTACGTTAACACCAACAAGTTTATTGGTACAGGGTAATACCTACTACATAAAAATACATGGATACACTGCAGCAAGCATACCAGCAAATTGCACTTTTACTATTTGCGTAACTGAGGATTTTACCAAAGCTAGTAGAATGAATGAGGTTTTTTCACGTACTGTGTTAGCAAGCCCGGCAACTATTCAATTTCCATGGGAAATTACTTATGGTCAGGATGATAGCTTATGGATAAACGAAGCTAGAGCGTATAAACTCTATAAAATGAGCCCCATAACGGGGGTAAAAAGACTAGTTCTTGATTTATCGAGTAATAGCACCTGGTTGGGCAATAGTGGTACTGGTGCCGATACGTTATATGCGCAAGGTATGTCAAACTGGTCTCCATGGCCACAAGGTGGCTTTGCCGGCTTTGCATTGCATCCTAGTTTTGGGGATGGAACTGGAAAAGATTATGTTTATGTGAGTTATATTTGGAAATTTTTAAGAGATATTAGGCCTAATGGTATATTTTACAGAAACAAACTAGTAAGGTTTACTTACAACAACTCAACTAAAAGGTTAGGTAATCCTGCAGTTTTGGCTTGGAATTTACCAGGTACAAATGATCATAACTCGCAAAGGTTAATTATAGCACCAGTAACTCCAGGTGGAACAAACTATTTATTTATGGCATCGGGCGATATGGGTTCGGGGCAGTTTGAAAATAGGTATCGTACAATGAATGCTCAAAATATTGCTTCGTACGAAGGTAAAATTTTAAGATTTAATTTAGATAGTGTAGGACAGCAAGGTTCTAATTATCAAAAATGGATACCTAACGATAACCCCTACGGTGCAACAAGTGCAGTTTGGGCCATAGGTTTTAGAAATAATCAAGGGTTTGCTTACGATGCTTTAACCAACCGTTTGTATGGCTCATCTCATGGACCTTATAGCGACGATGAAATAAATATTATTGAAGGTTTTAAAAATTATGGTCACCCTTTAATTGTTGGCTACGCCGACGGTAATTATAACGGAAATGCTGCAACAGGAACTTCAACAAGCATAACGGCAGGTACTCCGTTTACCGAATGCAACTATAACGGTAATATGCCGCCACTTGCCTATACGCCACCTTATTGCGGAAGATCATCAATTGCACCAATAGGAAACGAGGTTACCAATAAAAATATAATTAATGCAAATGCTGCTATTTCTGGTGCGTATATGGAGCCAATTTTTTCAGCTTACCCATCTACCCAACCATTTATTACAAATATATGGCAAAATAACCCAAGTAATGCTGGCTGGGAGTCGGAAGCGTGGTCGGGTTTAGATATTTATAGCCATAATTTAATACCCGGTTGGAAAAGATCGTTACTTGCTGCAGGTTTAAAATTTGGGCGTGTAATTAAGTTAAACTTAGACGAAACGGGCACTAAAACTTTACCAAGCGGTATTGGAAGTCAAGTTGGTAATGCGGGCGATACGGTTACCTATTTTCAAAGTAGTAACAGGTATAGAGACCTTGCATTTGCTCCTAACGGTAAAGATATTTTTTTATTGATGGATAATTCTTCGGCTACATCTGGTCCGGGTTCAAACAATCCCACCGCACCGGCTTGCCCCGGTTGTGTTGTAAAATACTCTTTTTTAGGCTACGCCGATGCCTCAGGTTTAAGCACAATACCCAAAACAATTTCGGTTACATCGGGCGCATTTAATACTTGCAATAGTGGTACACCTGTAACCATTGATAGTTCAAATAACTTTTTGTGGGTTCCCATTACTGGTCCTGATGGTAATATTATGGCCGAAATAAATGCTATGGGGCAAAATTTAGGGCTTATTACATCTTCTTTTTATCAAAATGCATTGCCTACACGTACAGCTAACGGTGTTAAATATTTAGACAGAAATATTACAATTTCGCCTACTGTTGCAACCGATACTACCAAATTTGTTAAAGTTAGGTTATATATCTCTAAAACCGAAGTTGATGAATTAATTGCTGCGAACGGAGTTGTGAATGCATTAGAGTTAAAAATTCACACTAATAATGATGATTGCTCGGCTATTATTAAAACTAGTAGCAAAATAGTTAACCCCGAAAACACAACCTTTGCTAACATTATACATGGTAATAATGGGTATGTTATGCAAACCACCGTTAAAAGTTTTGGTTCTTATTACTTTGCAGGAAACTCTACAATTTTACCATTAAATTTAATAACATTTAGTGGAACATTACAAAATGGCCTATTTACTTTGCTTAAATGGAAAACAGATGCTGAAATAAATGTTGATGGTTTTGATGTAGAAAGAAGTACGGATGGAAGCACTTATAACAAAATTGGATTTGTAAAAGCTAAAGGTAACGGCCTAACCTATTCGCTAAACGATAACGAAATTTTAGATCAAACATCTCAAATTGTTTACTATAGGTTAAAAATTATTGATAATAATGGAGAATTTAAGTATTCGAATAGTATTTACGTTACTTTGCCTGTTAATAAAGCAATTATTACCATAGCGCCAAACCCAACATCAAACAATTTAAACGGAAACATTACTTCGCCTGCTAGCGGAAATGTAACATTAAAAATTTATGATACTACTGGCCGAATTGTATTACAAACAAATAATTTTATAAAAAAAGGAAATAATATTATTAATCAAAATATTACCCAACTTGGTAGCGGTTTATATATTATAGAAATATCTGGGAAAAGTATTTTCGCTCGCTCCAAATTTCAGAAGCTATAAAAATTTAATATAATCAATTCTAATAAAAAGGTTTTTTTGAACAAAAACTTAAATCAGTTAATGCAAAATAATATAGCGGTTGGATAAAACCAATCGCAATCTATAAAATAATTGGCTTTAAGTATATGAATAAATTTAAAGCCTAAGTTTTGTTTAAAACTTAGATAACAAATATCTAATTCTATAAAATACAACTATTTACAACTTTTTCTTTACACGAGTTTAAAACGGCAAATTTGGCTTTAAAAACTGCTTGGGAGGTTAGTATTTGCAACTATATAATTGCTACCGAACCTAAACGCATAATATTAACCCCGTAACCGAAAACCCAAAATTAGAAAACCTTGCCCAACAAAACGGAATTGAAACTTTAGCACCATGTACGTTGGTGCTTTTAGCTAATAAACAGTATTAAAGAATAGAAAATTTTATCCCACAAACAAAAAGTGCCAACCTAGCTAATTAAGCAAGGTTGGCACTTTCACAAAAATTAAAATATACTATTATCCTTTAGCTACTTCGGCTAAAATAGCGTTGTTTTTAACAACCTGGCTGTATTTAGGTTCTAACGAACGGCTACCCACTTCAATATTGGTTGCGTTTTTTAAAAATTGTACTTCTAAACGCGAAACAGTTTTGTTTCTTCTATCTTTTCTTTTTAAACGGGTTACTGCCATTGTATTTTTTTTTAATATTTTAAAGTTGAGGTCGAGAGCGGATTCGAACCGCTGTAGAAGGTTTTGCAGACCTCTGCCTAGCCACTCGGCCACTCGACCTTTTAATTTCAAGATTGCAAAAATAGTAAAATTATTAGATTAGCCAATTTATTTTTGCAAATAACTTTGTATTTGGGCACAAAAAATGGCCGCTGAAACAGCAACATTTAAACTTTCGGTATTACCTAAACTGGGTATGGTTATGGATTTTGTAATTAAAGGTAATATTTCGGGGCTAATACCCAACCCTTCGTTACCAAAAACAACAAAAGCATGGCTAGGCCATTGGGTTTTATAAATATTTTCCCCATTTAATAAAGCACCATAAATTGGTATTCTTGCATCGCTTAATAAAGCAAAAAGTGGGGTATAAATAATTTTAATTTGCGATAAAGCTCCCATTGCAGCCTGAACTGTTTTAGGGTTATAGACATCAACCGTGTTTGGGGAGCAAAAAATATGGGTATAACCAAACCAGTTTGCAGTACGTATAATGGTGCCTAAATTACCGGGATCTTGTATGCCATCTAACACTAAATGTACTTTAGCACTATTATATAAGTTATTATGGCTATTTTGTTGCGGTATTATTACTAATGCTAAAATTCCTTGGGGAGTTTTTAAAGTAGATATTTTCTTTAATTCTTGTTCATTAACCTCAAATAATTTAATATTTTGAGGTATTTTTGGCAAACTTATAGCTACATCTTTTGTAAAATACAGGGTATCTATAACATAATCAGAATTTAGAAACTCTGTTATTGATTTTAAACCCTCAACAACAAATAAACCTAACTCTACACGGTTTTTTTTTTGTTGCAGGCTATTAACTAAACTTATTTGAGATTTTGAAAGCATTTTACTATTTTACCTTTGCAATATTAATTCTTTTTGCTTTAATAACCAGTTGCCGGTCTACTAAAAAATTAGGTAAAAACGATGCGCTTATTACAAAATTAAAATTAAAAGGGTTTGATAAACAGTTTGAAGAACAAGCAGCTGCTTATGTTGCCTTAGATGTTAGACCAAATTCACCTTTCAATTTGTTTATTTACAATACTTTTAGTAAAAACGGAAAGTTAAAATTAGGTGAACCTCCACATTTGGTTGATAGCACATTGATAGATGTTTCTAAAAATCAAATCCAAAAATTTTTAAAAACTAAAGGATTTTTAAATGCCGCAGTAGCATCCCAAATTAAAGTTAAAAATAAAAGAGCTTCGTTAACCTTTTCCGCAAAGCAAGGTAAAGCATTCGTTTTTAAAGACATAAGTTTTAAAATCCCTAACGATACCATAAAATCACTTTACCTTAATACCCGCAACACCTTTACAAAAATTACACCCGGAGCCCGTTTTGATGAAGATAGCATTGTTTACGAACGAGAGAAAATTTATTTATTGATGAAAGCTAATGGCTATTACGATTTTTTGCGCCAATATGTAAGACCTAGCGTTGATACTAATTTTAATAAAAATTTAGCAATTGTAGAAATAGCTATAATTAACCCTGTTGATGGCAGTAAACATAAACAATACACCATCAACAATACTTATATTAACATACAATCTGCAAGTGTAAACACTAATAAAACCGATACCACAATTATAGATTCTCAATACTATTTTTACGATAAATCTAATTTTTTTAAAGCAAAAAGAATTGCTGATATTATTTATTTAAAAAAAAATATCGATTATGATATTACTAAAGTAGAGTTAACAAATAGGCGTTTAAACGAACTAAATGTTTTTAAAAGTATTAATATAAATTTTAAAAAAACCAGCGATAGTACCAACCGTTTAAATAGTTTTTTAGATATTACACCTTTAAAACGGAAGTTTAATAGGATAGATGGTGATTACACATTTAACTCCAGTATTACTGGCTTTAACTTAGGTTTAACCTACCAAAACCGCAATGCATTTGGGGGTGGCGAGGTTTTTGAAGTTAAATTGCGGGGCGGTTTTCAGTTTGATAGAAACTTAACAGGCAATTTTTTTGATAGGGTACTTAGTCGCGATTACCAAATAGGCACCAGCCTTACTTTTCCAAGGCTAATTAGTCCTATACCAATCCCATTAATTGGTCGTTACGGTATACCCCGTACCCGTTTTGGTTTAAGTTACCAATCGTTTAACCTTACAAATACCTATAAACGTAATACGGTAGCTACTACCCTAACCTACGATTGGGTAGAAACCCGATTTAAAACCCACTCTTTTTCCCCTATAAATATTCAATACTCATTAGGAAACATCAAACAATCTGTTGCTGATAGTTTAGTTGCCCAAGGCGAACGTTTTTTTTTAACTACACTTCGTTCACAATTGGTATCTAGCAGTTTTTATACCTACACTTACAATTTTGCTAGGCTTACCGAGTACCGTAACTTTGCTTTTTTATTGGCAAATATAGAAATTGGAGGAAATTCCACAGCTTTGGTAGCCAATGTTATAGGTATAAAAAAAGATAACCAAGGGCAAAAAAAAATATTTGGTGTGCCATATTATCAGTTTGTTAAGTTAGAAACTGATTTTAGATATTATAAAAGTTTAGGTGGTGAAAAACAATTAATTATTCGTTTAAACCCAGGTATTGGTTTTTCGTATGGAAATGTGAAAGCTTTACCATTCGAGAAATTATTTTTTGCTGGCGGCTCCACGGGTGTTAGGGCTTGGCAAGCTCGTACTTTAGGCCCAGGTAACTATAACCGCAGTAGCTTAAAAAACGATACCGCCCGCAATAATCTTAGAAACCTAGATCAACTAGGAGATATAAAGTTGGAAGGTAACTTTGAGTATCGTTTTAAATTAATAAATAATTTTTTTGGCACAAAAGTTAAGGGTGCAACATTTGTTGATTATGGCAATATTTGGCAACTACGTAACGAGGGTTTAAACCAAGCCCGCGAAATACAGTTAAATAAATTATGGAGCCAGCTTGCCATTGGTGTTGGCGTAGGACTAAGGTTTGATGTAAGCTTTTTTGTTTTTAGGTTAGATGCTGGCTTTAAAATGAAAGACCCTCAGTTTATTGGCTCAAACCAATGGGTTTCTAAATATTGGTTTGATAAGGACGCTAAAAACGATTTTAAAAACACTTACAATAATATAACCAACAAGCCCGATAATTACTCGTTTACCCAAATACAATTTGGTATTGGTATGCCTTTTTAAAACATGCTTTTTAAACCATCAAATATGGTTTGTAAAATAACACTTATTGATAAACCGCTACTGTGGTTAAAATAAAAATACACTGTTATAAAAAAAATTGCCAGTCCAATTATTTTTTTAAACATATAACCTATTAATATTAAAACTATTGGTATTACCAACAACCAAAATAGGTTTATTTTAAAAGGAGTTAAACTGTTATCGGTTTTAAAAACATAATATAAATTTGAAGGATTGTTTATTTCGTTATCAAACTTAACGTATAAAAAGGAAGACTTTTTAAGAGGCAAATTTAAAACTGCCTCGCCTTTTTTAAAAAATAAATTTTGCGATAGCCCGTTTACGGTAAACATATTATAACCCGATATTTTGAGGTTAGTTTGTGCAAAAGTATCCAATGCAAAAACAGTTAATTTTTGGTTGTTAAGCTGGTTTTGTTTAACAACAAAATTGTTTATTTTATAGTTTGTGAACGTGTTTTGGGCATGCAAACTTACGCTAATGAACAGGAAGGTGCAAAAAAAACACATTTTTAATAGTGATGAAAAAAGTCTAAAAATTTGCATTATTTGTTTGCGCTTTTTAAATTGAATTACAATTATACTTTAATTAAAATTTCGAAGCCATTAAATTTATAAAAATTAAAACTACAACCCAAATTTCAAATACCGTTAATAAAAACAGAATGTATATGTAACAAAAACATCCTTTTGCTTGTCTATTAAGTTAAATTAATAAAAACTCAGATTAATGACTGCTAAAGAAAATTTAAAAGTTGCACTACAATCAATATCGGGCAATAAATTACGCAGTTTACTTACGGCATTAATAATTGCCATAGGTTTAATGGCTTTGGTTGGTATTTTAACATCAATTGCGGCAATAGAAACATCGTTAAACAACACTTTTTCTAGCATGGGGGCTAACTCGTTTACTATACGAAACCGTGGTGTGGGTATTAGAATTGGTGGTGCCGGCAAAAAAGCGAAACGCTACCCTGCAATTAAATTTAGCGAAGCCGTAGCGTTTAAAAATAGATTTGGTGTGGCCAAAACCATATCAATAAACACTTTTGTAACTATGGCGGGTACGGTAAAATACGGCAACGTTAAAACAAACCCAAACATTTCGGTTTTAGGTGCCGATGCCGAATATTTGATAACTGGGGGTTATAAACTAGCACAAGGCCGAAATTTTAGCTTACGAGAAACCCGATATGGTAGCAGCGTAGTAATTATTGGCGATGAAATTAAAACAAAATTTTTCGCAAACGAAAGCCCTTTAGATAAAATTATTTCTGTTGGGAGTGCGAAATTTAAAATTATTGGCGTTTTCAAATCTAAAGGCTCCAGTATGGGTTTTGGTGGAGATAAGGTTTGTATAATTCCTGTTTTAAAAGGTAAGCAAATAACAACATCAAAAAACCCAAGCTACACAATTGCAGTAAAAGTGGATAACCCGTTAGCAATGGATAATATGGTTGGCGAAGCCACTGCTTTAATGAGAAACATTAGAAGTTTAAGTGTGCAAAAAGATAATAATTTTGAAGTTAGTAAAAGCGACGCTGTTGCACAAACATTAATAGAAAACCTAAAATACGTAAAACTTGCAGGCATTGCTATTGGATTTATTACGCTTTTAGGCGCTGCAATTGCGCTTATGAATATTATGATGGTTTCGGTTACAGAGCGTATTAAAGAAATTGGCATTAGAAAAGCTATTGGTGCAACGCCAGCCATTATTCGTAAACAATTTTTGTACGAATCTATTATGATTTGCCTTATGGGCGGATTTTTCGGTATTTTTTTAGGAATTGTTATAGGTAATTTGCTGGCCTTAGTAATGAATGCCGGCTTTGTAATACCTTGGCTTTGGATAGTAGGTGGCGTAATTGCCTGTGTACTTACAGGTTTGTTAGCTGGTTTTATTCCTGCTTCTAAAGCATCGAAACTAGACCCTGTTGAGGCGTTAAGGTATGAGTAACCCCCCACCACCCTGTCCCCGAAGTAATTGCACTAACATTAGATAATTATTTATATTTCCCATTTTGGTTTTTCGAGGATGTTATCTTTCGGTTTTTGGTTGCGCAGTATTTATTTACGTATGAACCTGAGTTCGATTAATAAATACTGTTTTTGTAATGATTAGGGCGTTTCCTGCCTGCCGGTAGGCAAGGTAACACGCC
>JAYULE010000002.1:0-22060 GCA_043763845.1 Sphingobacteriales bacterium | reverse complement strand
AACCCATCACTTTGCGAACCGCCGTATACGAGAACCGTACGTACGGTGGTGTGAGAGGCGCACCGTGGGCTTATGGCTCACGGCCGTCTACTCGATTATGGGCAGGGCTTTTTTGTCATTTCGCTAAATTTATCAAGGCTAATATCAGATTATTAACTTCGTTCGGAGCTTCTAATGGACTTATGTGCCCACTTTTGACAGTAAGTGTATCTTTTATTGGTGGAATGCCCACATAATCTTCATCACCAACGAGCGCAATAACGGGTAAAGTTAGATTTTTAATTATTTGACTTGTATCTTTTGCATCGATTCTCACTACTTTGTCTGTGTATTTTATTTCATTATTAGTAAGCTTACTCATAGGGGTTACCAGTTTTTGAAGTAAGCCAGGATTATTGGTTAAGTTTTCCTTACTCATTGATTCTTTGCATGCTTCTTTCATGTAAAAACTTCTAAATAGGAGTGCAAAATGTTGTAGTCTTATCGTTCTTATTTGGGATTTTGGCGTCTCCTTAAACGGCATATTACACAATGCTAATCCTGAAAATCGGTTTGGATTTTTATGAGCAGCAATTAGAATAGTCATGCTTCCCCAAGAGTGTCCTACAGCTATTACCTTTTCTATCTTCAGGCTGTCTAAAATTTCTAAAAGCATATTGGCACAATCCTCCATATTCCAATCTACCTTGGTGATGTGTTTGCTTTCTCCATGGAGAGGCATATCAATGGCGATTACTGTTCTATCGTCTATCGACTTAACTTGTTCATCCCATAAATGATGGTCGTAATAAACACCATGCAGAAAAATGATGGGCGTATTGTCAAATTCGGTTTGCCTTTGAAATACAGCAATTTGACCTATCTGTGTGTTAATGTTTTTTCTTTCCATTTGTCTTGATGTTTAAGCTTTAAATAAGAATGTAATCATTCTCAAAAGAAGCAGAGTTAATGTTGTTTTCTTTATTTTAATTGTTTACCAAGTTTTTCAGTCTTATTTAACCAAGTTAATCTTTGTTTTTCGGTGGATTTTCTCATTGCTCCAAAAGTTGAAAACTTAACCGGATTAAATCCAACATAGTCAAAAACTAATTGCTTTAACAAACGGTATTGGACTGCCCTATAAACAATATAAAACCACCATTTTGGTGCATCCATAGTTACTAAAAGTCTTATACTTTTACCTGTTAGCAACTTCGTAGGAAAGTTTTTCCCTTTATGATGTTTGAAGGCAAAACCCGGTAAAAAAACCCTGTCAATAAAGCCTTTGGTAAGTGCAGGCATACTTCCCCACCAAGTTGGATAAGCCATTACAATGTGGTCAGCCCATTTGATAAGTTGTTGGGACTGGATGATATCTTCTTCCAATGGCATTGTTTCTCGGTTTTTATATCCTTCCGATAGGTTCATATTAAATGTAAGGTCGGATATGATGATAGATTTACATATTGCATTT
Source organism: Sphingobacteriales bacterium (assembly GCA_043763845.1). Taxonomy (GTDB): domain Bacteria; phylum Bacteroidota; class Bacteroidia; order Sphingobacteriales; family Sphingobacteriaceae; genus Pseudopedobacter. Next base: position 20,607 of record JAYULE010000002.1, on the reverse strand, counting down.
GAACTTTCAGCACCTTTTTGATATTTATCAAGTAGACCTTTACAAAAAGATTCTTTTGAGGGATGACCGAGAATAAATAATACTTTTTTCGCCATTGAAGATATTTCTATTTTGATATTACAATTGGGTTTAAATTAAATTAAATCACAATTTTTAATTTATTTCGTTGACTTGGTAAAGTAATATTCCTTTGCCAAATTTTGATGTCCAAATTCAGTAAACTCTTTTTTGCTCATTTGGTGACATCCCATACATGAGATTGCCGAATTAAACATAATAACATTTTGCTTATTCAATAGCTGATTCTCAATTGGCTTATTGAAATTTTCTCGGTTTTGATTGACGTTTTTAATTCTATTCTCAAGATCCTTACTAAAAGGCCATTCTTTATAGCTATCACTTTTTTTGGCTAGATTATAAATTTTGATAGCCTCTTCAGTTTCTCCATTTTTTACAAGCATATCACCCCAATTAAGACAAAATCCTTCCCAATTGTGCGGTGCTATCCAACTGTTCCAACAAGCTCTTATTATTTTTTTGTCTTTTGAATTCTTAACTTTATTGACAGCAGATTCGTAGTTTGTGTTTTTAGTATTAGTTTCGCAGGCACAATCATCTATTGTTTCATACTGCCATTTTAACCCTTTTTGAAAGTTTTTATCAGATCTATCCAAGCTACTAAAAACGTATCCTAAAGTAAATTTATTAAACCGAGGCCATTGTCTTATAGCTTTTAGTCCCATTAAGTACCCTACTGCTTGCTGTTTATTGTTATTAAAAATTTTTCCTTCAATTAGTGTTAAATCTCCCAAGAAGCCTAAGATTCTTGGATCATGTGGGTTCATTGCATATGCCTCTTTAAAATATCTTTTTGAAAGTGTAGCATGTTCTATAATGTCAGGCTGTAAATGTTCCTGCCTCTGCCGCTCTGAAAGCGCCCAAATATGCACAAAACCCAAATGTGCGGTTGCCTTTAAATCATTAGGATCTTCTTGTAAAACCGCATTTAGTAGATTTACCATTTTGGGGATGCTGTCATAATTCCCTTGATGGTAATTATCCCAAAAATACTTGTCTGCGGCTAAGGACAATGCCGTTTGCTTTTCAGACATTGTTTTCTTAGGGGTAAAAGTAGTTGCCAGAAAACTGCAACTATAAATAAGGGTCAGTATCACTGAAATCAAAAGTGTTTTTTTCATTCTTTGGGTAGTTTATGACAAATTATATAATTGCAAAGGTCAACTCTTTTCGTTAATGATATCTGACACAAATGTGTCAAAATGATTGATGTGCTAATTTTTGTCGAATGCGAGTAAGCGTTTGTCTTTCAATACCCAAATAACTGCAAAGGTGCGAAAGCGAAACCCTATTTTATAAGTCAGGGTGTTGTTTCATAAAATCTAAATATCGCTCTTCGGCTGTTTGAAAAACAAAACTCTCAATGCGGTGCTGCTGAATTTTAAGTATTTCTTCTGCAACAAGTCTTCCGTATTTTTCAAATACGGGAATGCGTCTGTACCCCAACTGCATATTTTCATAACTTAACAATACAAGTACCGTGTTTTCTAAACACTGAAATGTGTATTTACTTAGCTGTTGGGTAATAAATGCGGTGTAATGTGTTGTGTAATCTTTCTCACCGTAAAACCTTACTGTCTTTTCGTTTCCGTTATCATCAGTATAATATGAGCGTATAAGTCCGCTGACGATGAAACCAACTGCATTTTGTAAGTGACCTGCCTGAATAAAGTATTCCTTTTTCTTTAATGAAAGAATGGTTAATTTTTCTGAAAATTTTATAAGTTCTTGTTCGGTCAATTCCGGGCAAATTGAGTTTACAGAGTTTAGATATATTTTGATTTCTTCTTGCATTGTTTAATTTCGTCTTTTTTTAGCCTTGCCCATAACAAGTGAACTATAGATTGAATTATGAGTTTCTCAGCATGAGCTTCTCAAAAGCGAAAGACTAAATTTATTTACACTCTAACTTCAAATCCTTGGGTTTTTAATTTAAATTTTAAATCGGGTATTAAAATTTCGCCGTAGTGAAAAACAGAGGCAGCTAAGGCGGCATCAACATTGCTTTTTTCAAACACATCAACAAAATGTTGTATGTTACCTGCCCCGCCCGAAGCAATAATGGGAATGGATATTAACTGATTTATTTGCGTAAGCAATAAATTATCGAACCCAGATTTTGTACCGTCTTTATCCATTGATGTTAGCAAAATTTCGCCAACACCGCGTTGCTCTGCTTCGGTTATCCAATGTTGGGTTTGTATTTCTGTTGCTATTCTGCCTCCATTTAAATGCACAAAATCACCCTTAGGCAAATTTTTAGTATCTACAGCTAAAACTACAAACTGTACCCCAAAGGCAGCAGCTAAATCATTAATTAATTGTGGGTTACGTACAGCCGCCGAATTTATAGATATTTTATCGGCTCCGGCATTTAATAAAGCATCCGCATCTTGAAGGGTACTTATGCCACCGCCAATGGTAAAAGGAATGTTTATTTGCCTGGCTACGGCTTTACACATTTCTATGGTGGTTTTGCGATTTTCGTGTGTTGCGGTAATATCTAAAAAAACAAGTTCATCTGCACCTTGTTGCGAGTATTGCCAAGCCAATTCTACAGGGTCTCCAGCATCCCTTAAATCAACAAAATTTATACCTTTTACAGTGCGGCCATCTTTAACATCTAAACAAGGAATTATTCTTTTACTTAACACAATATTACAGCGAAGTTAGCATTTGCAAATTCCATTCTTTTATCTCGTCAATGCTTATTCGGTTTTCGTAAATAGCTTTTCCTACTACACAACTCTCAACTTTTAAGTCGTTTAGTTCTTCAATATCTTGCATAGAGCTTATACCACCCGATGCAATTAGTTTTATAAACGGCGATTGATTTAAAAGTTTTTTGTACAAATCTACTCCTGCGCCACCTAGTTTACCATCTTTATTAATATCAGTACAAAGGAAACGGAAAAAACCCAATTGAAGGCATTTATCAACATAATCCATTAGTTTAATAGGCGAACTTTCCATCCACCCTGAGTATTTTATTACCTCATCTAGCACATCAATGGCAACTACAACTTTATCGGAACAGTGTGCTTTATCGCACATTTCGGCCGATAATTCTTGTAAAAAATTGGGGTTTGTAATGGCTTGTGTACCAACAATTATACGGTGCATACCTGCATCAAGTAACTCTTTAATTTTATCAATACTGCGTACGCCACCACCGTATTGCACTTTCATATCGGTTTTTTTAATAATATCAAAAAGGTATTTTTGGTTACTAAAATCACCTTTCGCACCGTTAAGGTCTATAATGTGTACATACTCGGTTCCGTTAGCTTGGTACATTTCTATTTGTTCTTCTAAACCAACTTGGTAAGTGGTAACTTTATCATAATCACCCTCTACAAGGCGTACAACTTTTTGATTTAAAACATCAATGGCAGGAATAATATACATAGTTTTTATTAAATATGTGCAAAGTTTTGAAGCAATTGTTCGCCAGCTGAACCCGATTTTTCGGGATGAAACTGAACGCCGTAAAAATTATTTTTTTGTATAGCTGCTGCAAATATGCAGCCATATTTGCATGTTGCAATTGCAAAATTAGGATTATATTCTATAAAATAAGAGTGTACAAAATAAAAGTAAGTTTGGTTTGCAATTCCCGTGAATAATTTATTGTTAGGCTCGGGATTAATATTGTTCCACCCTATGTGCGGTACTTTTTTAGCTAATTTGGTGTTAAAGCGTAGGGTATTTAGTGGGATTATTCCTGTCATTTCCGAATCGCCCTCTTCCGAATAATTAGTAATTAACTGCATACCAACACAAATACCCAAAACGGGTTTAGTTAAAGCTTTAATTGTGGGTAATAAACCTGTATCAATTAATTTTTGCATTGCGGCACCAGCGTGGCCAACGCCAGGGATAATTATATGGGTGTAATTATCAAAATCTTGCGACTCGTTTATCATCCCAAAAGGTAAATTTAGCCTATCTAAAGCCGCTTTTAATGAAAAAATGTTTCCTGCTCCGTAGTTTACTATTCCTATATTTTGGGTAATTGTTAGTGCAATATGGGTATTCATTTTTTTATTATTGGCTTAAGCCGAATCTTATTATATAAAAATATTTCATATTAATCCTAAAAATACATAAAATAAGCGCAAATAGCAAATTTCCGCAATGTCAAACTCAACCAATTGGTAGGTTTAGTTGAGTTTATGCAATCATAATTTTTTTATTATTGCTTTATAAGAATTTTGTATGGTTTTATTCTGTGTAAATTTATTAAGCTGTAGTAATTTAAAGATAGCCTAAAATTTTCATAACCTGTTTGCTATTTTGTTCCTCACCAAAAACCTCATAGTTAAAAGTTTCGTCTCTATTTCGGCGTATAATTACATGTTTAGGCGATGGTAATAAACAATGATGAATACCACCGTAGCCGCTTAAAACTTCTTGGTATGCGCCTGTATTAAAAAAGCCAAGAAATTGTACTTTACGTGTTTTTGGCATAAAAATACTATCCATGTGGGCTTCTTGATTGTAATAATCTTGTCCGTCGCAGGTTATACCACCAAGGTTTACACGTTCATATTCGTTATCCCAATTGTTTATTGGCAATAAAATATAACGTTGGTTTAAGGCCCAAACGTCGGGCAGGTTGGTTATAAACGAACCATCTAACATTAGCCACTTTTCACGGTCATTTTGTTGTTTACGCCCTAAAACTTTATATAAAATACCCGAAGCTTCGGCAACTGTATATTTACCAAATTCGGTAATAATATCGGGCTCAATAACATCATGTTCGGCACAAATTTGTTTTATACGTAGCACAATTTCGTTTATCATGTACTCGTAATCAAAATCAAAAACCAACGAATCTTTAAAAGGCATTCCACCGCCAATATCTAGCGTATCTAAATCGGGGTTTATTTTTTTAAACTTGCAGTAAAGGGTAACATATTTCTCTAGTTCGTTCCAATAATAAGGCGTATCAGAAATTCCCGAGTTTATAAAAAAGTGTAAAAGTTTAACTTTAAAGTAGGGGTTATTGGCAATTTTATTATTGTAAAATTCAATAATATCCTCCATTCTAATCCCTAAACGAGAGGTATAAAATTGCGAATCGGGTTGTTCTTCGGCAGCTATACGTATTCCTAAATTGCATGGAGTATCAATATCTACTTCATCATCGTAAATATTAAATTCTTCTTTATTATCTAATACGGGGATAATGTTTGTAAAGCCATCATGCAGCATATCAATAATATAGGTTTTGTATTGAAACGTTTTAAAGCCATTACAAATTACAGTAACATCTTTAGTTAATGCGCCTTTTTTCTCTAAAGCATCAATCATTGGCATATCAAAAGCCGACGATGTTTCTAAATGTATTTCGTTTTTTAATGCTTCTTCTACAATGTGTTTAAAATGCGAACTTTTTGTACAATAACAATATTTATAGCTTCCACGGTAGTTATTTTTTAATATCGCACTTTGAAACAATATTTTAGCTTGTTGAATTTTTTTACTAATTATAGGTAAATAGGTAAACCTTAGTGGAGTGCCGTAAGTTTCTATCATTTCCATTAGATTTAAATCGTGAAAATAAAGCTCATCGTCTATTATCTCGAAACCATCTTGTGGGAAACCAACACTTAAATCTAAAAATTCTTCGTAGCTCTGCATTGTTAATATTTTTCGCAAAAATGTAATTAAATTTTGAAATAAAACAAGATAATTTTTAAAATCTTACCAAAACTTAAACAGTTTTAACATCATTACATTTTTAACGCTATTTTTTTTTATAAATACTAATTAAAATAAAAAGACTTATTTGGCCAACAAACCCGAAATTAAATTTATGCTTAAAGCTATTATTGCGGTGTTAAAAGCAAACGACAATATGGCATGAAATAAGGCTAATTTTCTAATTTCTTTCGATGCAATTTCAACATCCGAAACCTGAAATGTCATACCAATTGTAAACGAAAAATACGCAAAATCAGTATAATCTGGTTCTTCGCCACCCGGAAATAGTAAACCTTTAATTGTGACTTTTTGAAATTTACGGTAAAACAAATGGGCATAACGTAAAGTAAAAACTGTATGAATTAAAAACCACGATAAACCCACAGCAAATACCGAAAGCAATGCTTGTGTTGCAAATTGGGATGTATTTTTTTTTACCGAAAGCAACAATATAAACACTGCGAGCAAACTAAATAAGGCACCAAAAACAACAAAAATAAAAACAAAAGCTTTGCTGGAGTCTTCATCGGCGGCAAATTTTTTAACATTGCTGGCGTTGTTGTTTAAAATTATAAACCAATCTAAAATAAGGTTTACCCCACTATATGCACACCAAACTAACAATAAATTAGTTTCTAATTGCTGATTTTTGCAAAAAAACAAAACATTAAGTGCTACAAAAATTGCTATTAATTGTCTTGTGTGCGAGTTAAGATTTCTATAATGCATGTATATTTTACTAATAAAAAGGTTATTATTTTTGTTAGTAGATTTTGTATTTATTATTTGTTAATATATGTATTTTTAATTTTAGATAAATATGCAATATAAATACCTATCAAACCCATCAAAAAAAATAAAATTCAAAATCAAAAATTGCATATTTTCGCAGCTATTAAAAAAAAAAATAGAAAAAATAATATATGGCAGGTAACTCTTTTGGACAAGTATTTAAAATTACCACTTTTGGCGAATCTCACGGGGCAGCTATTGGGGTTATTATTGACGGTTGCCCACCAAACATACCAATAGACTTAGAATTTATACAACAAGAGTTGGATAAACGCAAACCAGGGCAATCTAAAATTACTACTCAACGCAAAGAATCAGACACTTGTAAATTACTTTCCGGAATTTTTGAAGGAAAATCAACTGGTACCCCCATTGCCATTGTTATACCAAACGAAGATCAAAAATCTAAAGATTACGACCATAATAAAGATATTTTTAGACCTTCACACGCCGATTTTACCTACCAAGCAAAGTACGGTATTCGCGACCATAGGGGAGGCGGCCGTTCATCAGCCCGAGAAACGGCTGCAAGGGTTGCTGCTGGGGCAATTGCAAAATTGTTTTTAAACCAATATGGAATTGAAGTTTTAGCGCATGTTAGTAGTGTGGGTAAATTAAATGCATCGGATGTAAATATAACCTCGGCACAAGATTTTATTGATAAAAGAGAAAGTAACTTGGTGCGTTGTGCCGATATTGCTATTGCGGATGAAATGATTAACTTGATTGATACCGTTCGAAAAGATGGCGACACCATAGGCGGTAAAATTACCTGCACCATAAAAAACTGCCCTGTGGGTTTAGGCGAACCTGTTTTTGATAAGCTTCACGCCGATTTAGGAAAAGCTATGTTGAGTATTAATGCTGTACATGGTTTCGAGTATGGGTCTGGTTTTGATGGCTCGGAGATGAGAGGAAGCCAACACAACGATACTTTTTTTACAGATGAAAAAAGAAATGTAAAAACAACTAGCAACTACGCTGGTGGCATTTTGGGAGGAATATCTAGCGGTATGGATATTAATTTTAAAGTTGCTTTTAAACCCGTTGCTACCATTATGATAACCCAAGATACGGTAAATGTTGCTGGCGAACCATCAGAAATTAAAGGCAAAGGCCGCCACGACCCTTGCGTAGTTCCCCGGGCTGTAGCCATTGTAGAAGCTATGGCGGCTTTAGTAATTGCCGACCATTTATTGCGCAACAATATGTACCAAACTGTTAAATAAAATGAAAGCGGTTATAGATATAGGCACCAACACTTTTCATTTAAATATTGCCAATGTTTTGCCTAACAACAAAATTGTTTTTGTTTACAAAACTTACAAAGCCGTAAAACTGGGCGAGGGGGGTATAAATCAAGGTATTATAGCTCCAGCCGCTTATATCAGAGGTGTAAATGCTTTGCTAGGTTTTAGTAAAACAATTGCAAAATACCCAGTTAAGCAAGTTATTGCGTTAGCAACATCGGCAGTTAGGGATGCCCAAAATGGAGAGAAATTTATTGCAGATGTATTGCAAAAAACGGATATAAGTATACAAACTATAAGTGGTAATACTGAAGCTCAACTAATTTATGAAGGCACTAAAGCAGCACTAAATCTTACTAATAATACTTTTTTAATTATGGATATTGGTGGCGGGAGCATAGAATTTATTATTTGTAACCAAAAGCAAATTTTTTGGAAACAAAGTTTTAAACTAGGAGCCGCAAGGCTAATGGATTTGTTTATGAAAAACAATCCATTGTTGTTTAGTGATATTCAAAACATAGAAAACCATCTTAATCAAAACTTAGTTGATTTATTTGAAGCCTGCAAAACTTTTAATCCAACTATTTTGGTGGGTACATCTGGCTCCTTCGAGTCGTATGCCGAAATTATTCATTTACAACAAGAGTTAAGTTTTAACCCTCATAAACAAAAAAGTTACCCTTTTAATAATCAAAAACTGGTAGATTTGTTAAATTTCTTTAAAACATCAACTCAGCAACAACGCTTAACTACCAAAGGTTTAATTGCATTAAGGTTAGATATGATTGTAATAGCTTCTGTAATCACTTCTTTTATTTTACATAAACTAAATATAAACAAAACAATACTAAGTACTTACGCACTTAAAGAAGGTGCATTGTTAACTTTTTAATCTAATTAAAATTAAAATATTTTTTTGCTTTGCACACCTTTAAATATTTATACAATCAAACACTATTGAATCTATAAAATCTCCAACTCTTGCAAAACTGCATACAATTTTTCGGTTGGTAAACCCATAACATTGGTGTAAGAGCCAACAATTTTTTGTATTGCTATTAAACCCATCCATTCTTGTATTCCGTAAGCCCCAGCTTTATCAAAAGGTTTACAATTTTCCACATAGTTTATAATTTGTAGGTCGCTTAAATGCTTAAAGTAAACTTCTGTAGTTTCGCTGTACGTTTTAATTTTTGTTTTGTGTACAATACTAAATGCAGTAATTACAATATGCATTTTACCACTAAGTTTTTTTAACATTTCAAAAGCGTGTTTTGCATTTAAAGGTTTACCTAAAATTTCATCATCAATTATAACCACGGTATCGGCGGTTAAAATAATGCCATCGAGCTGTGGATCATAGGATTTAGCTTTTATTTCTGATATATAACTTGCCACTTGAGTAGGTTCCAAATTGCTAGGGTACCTTTCGTCTACATCCTTTAATAGCAACTGAAAGGGAAGGCCCATTAATTTTAACAGTTCCTGCCTTCGTGGAGATTTAGAAGCCAAATAAATTTTTAACATTATTTTTAGTTTGTTTAGGTTTTGGAATGGTTTTTATATAATACGTATATATATCTATTATTCAAATTTAAATTTAAACTTATGAAAACAAACGAAGAAATTATTGATGACCTTAAAGGATTGGTAAAAATTATTAACGATGGAAAAGAAGGCTACGAATCGGCTGCCGAGACTGTAGATGCGGGCGAATTAAAAACTTTATTTTATGGCTTGTCTATAGAAAGAACAACTTACGAAGCTGATTTAAAATCGCAAATTTCAACCCACGGTGGCGAATCCGAAAACGAAAGCGGCGGACTATTAGGTGCAATACACCGTACTTGGATTGATATTAAACAAGTTTTAACAGGGAATGATAACGCAGCTATTTTAGAAGCAATAACTACTGGCGAAAAAGCTGCACTTGAGAAATATGATGAAGTATTAGCTCATTATACCGACCACGCATACCATTATAACCTTTTAAGAAAACAACGTGATGGCATACAAGAAGCACTAACTAAAATTGAATTGTTGGCTAACCAATATGCCGATTAAAAAAATAAACAGGGGCTTATTAAATTAAGTCCCTGTTTTAATAAATCTTAGATTCAACTAATAAATGCAACTTTTAAAAGCTTTAATTATTATTAAATAACTAAAGTTTCGGAGCAGATAATTTTAAAACTGCACACTAAATGCGCTCTGCATGCCTTTCTATTGTCATTATAAACCCTAATCCAAGTTAAAATACTATTCTTATATAGGGTGTAAATATGTGCTTAGCTAGGTGTAAAAGCGTTAAAATTTGTGTAAACCTTTGCGTTCTTTGCGGTAAAACCTAGCAGCATTGTTTCTTATTTTTACCGCTAAGCACACAAAGAAAAAAACGCAAAGGACACAAAGTTGGGTGCACAATTCAATGTATATAAAAAACAAAAAAAGATTCGAAACTTTAGTTAAATAATTTACAATACTGTTACACCCCTCCAAAAACTCACCATTATTCCAATTAATACCTTTTCAAAAACATAAATGGATATTGGCTAATGCTTAGCTCCATAAACTCGGATGGGATTGTTAGAATTAAAAAACTTGAATATGGAGAAGGCAAACAATTATGTAAATTTAATGAAGATATTAAAATGTAAAAAAAACTCTTCGCCTTGGTGCAATCCCCTCGCCCCAGACTTTGCAAAACCAATGATAAAATTTACACTAAAAAAAACTATTTTTGCTCAATGCACATACCCACCATACTAACATCTTATTTACGCACACACCAAAAAATTGGGTTAACAGGAATTGGGGAGTTTAGTTTAAAAAAAATAAATGGTTTTTACGAAACCCAAACTAACACACTTTACCCACCAGCAACACATATACTTTTTGAAGAAGTAGAAGTCTTAGATTTTGATTTTGCCAATTATATAAGCACACAACAAAATATTGCCATAACCGAAGCCCAATTGCAGCTTGATAGCTGGTTGCTAAATATAAAAGCAGAACTCATAAGCGGCAATACCTACCTGTTAGAAAAAATTGGCTCGCTTAAATTAAACCACCAAAAAATACAATTTACCAGTTTTAACGATGCTTATTTTAACCAAGCGAGTTTTGGTTTTAAGCCACAACAAAATGTTGTTTTAAATGCTAATTCTGCTATTAGTGAGGGTAAATTAAGCCCCGAAATTAAAGACGCAAACCCAGAAGAATACGTATTAGAAATAAAAAAAGAAATAATTGTGGATTTGAAAAATGAATTAGAATTTGAAGGTAAAATTTTGCCCAAAAAAGAAGTCGAAAGCTCAAAAATTTTACCTATTTCAAAGGTACCTCAACCAGAAACAAGCAATATGAATACTCCACCAAAACCTCCCAAACAGAAAATAGATTGGTTTTGGATTATTGCAATTATTTTGGTTTGCCTTACAGGTGCTATTGTTTGCGCAACATTTATATACTTTCCGCCGTTTAATTCTGTAGAAACAACAGAAACACCCATAAAATTAGCTAACGCAAAGGCAGATTCGTTGGCTGCTATTCAAAACAAGCCCGATACTACCTTAACTTACGAAATAATAGTGGCCGAAAATTTAACTCCATTAAAAGCGCAAAAGCAACTACTAAAGTTAAAATCTGTGGGCATTTATGGCCATTTAATAACAAACGACAGCAATATAATTGTGCAAATTAGCGTTGCCAAGTTTTTACAATTAGATTCGGCGCAAGCCAAATTAAAACAAATACAACAAAAATATTATCCAAAAGCTTACCTTAAAACCACCACCGATATAAATTAAAAAATATGTTTTTATTACAGATAGATACCATAAACCAGGTTGCCGATAGCGTTTCGCAAACTTTAGCCGCTGCCACAGCACCACAACAAGAACTCCGCTTGTTCGATTTGTTGTTTAAAGGCGGTTGGGTAATGATACCGCTTGCTTTGCTTGCACTTTTAGGTTTAATTATATTTTTCGAACGTTATTTTACCATACGTAAAGCCGCCCGAAACGAATCGCAATTAATAAATCAAGTAAAAGATAACATTAAAGCAGGCAAATTAGATTCGGCTATTGCAATATGTAAAAATAGCAATACACCAATTGGCCGCATGTTGCAAAAAGGACTATTACGCATTGGCCGACCAATAAAAGATATAGAAGGAGCGATAGAAAATGTAGGTAAATTGGAAGTATCTAAACTCGAAAAAAATATAAGCATATTGGGTATTATAGCTGGTATTGCCCCAATGCTTGGTTTTGTTGGAACTATTATTGGTGTTATTACTATTTTTCACGATGTTTCTGTAAAAGGAATTATTGAAATAGGTACCATTTCGGGAGGTTTATATGTAAAAATGATATCATCGGCAACGGGTTTAATTACTGGTATTATTGCTTATGTGCTCTACAATATTTTAAATATTATGGTTGATAGGGTAATTTTACAAATGGAAACCGATGCCATTGAGTTTATTGATTTGTTGGAAGAGCCAGAAAGATGAATTTAAGAAAACGCCAACGCCCACACGTTGAAGTGCATACATCTGCCCTTAACGATATTATGTTTTTTTTACTGCTATTTTTCCTGCTGGCATCGGCGGTGGTAAACCCTAATGTGGTTAAATTATTTTTACCACGGTCTAACTCGGGGCAAGCCATCCCACAAAAAACTATTTCGGTATCAATAAATGAAGAATTAGAGTATTTTGTAGAAAAAGAAAAAGTGCCTTTCGAGGGATTAGAAGCAAAAATTTTACCTTATCAGCAGGCAAGTCCGGACTTAACAATTATATTATATGCCGATAAATCTATAGCCATAGAAAACGTGGTAAACCTTACCGATATAGCCAACAAACTAAAAATTAAGCTGGTTTTAGCCACCGAAACAAAAAAATAATGCACACCGTAAATTACAAACCCGATAATAATTATCCCAAAGCCATTGCCATTTCGGTTGCTATTTTGGTGGGATTGGTATTATTGAGCCTGTTTTACGTAATATCTCAAAACCAAAACCCTCCCGAAGATGTAGGCATTGGTGGCATAACCGTAAATTATGGCACAACCGATGAAGGTATGGGTACCGATTATATGAGTATTAAAGAACCATCGGTTGCGCCAAACGCAAACAATAAAGCACCCGATAAAGTTACGCCCGATGAAAATACACCTACCCAAAACCCAACAACCCAAGCTACAGATAAAAGTATTGTAACCCAAGATGTTGAAGATGCTGTATCTTTAAATACCAAACCCAATAGCAGTAATAATGCGCCAACCCAAAAAACCGAAGCCAAAGAAAGTAAGCCTGTTATAAATCAAAATGCATTATACAAGGGCAAAAAAAATAACGGAACTGGGGGAGGAGATGGCAATGGAAAAGTAGCTGGTAACCAAGGCAAACCCGAAGGCGACCCATTAAGTAACAGTTACAATGGAACTGGTAGTGGCAATGGTGGTGTAGCATTATCTTTGGTAGGAAGAAGATTTGTTGTTTCGCCAAAAATTACCGACGATGGACAAAAAACTGGCATTATTGCGGTAAACATTACTGTTGATAAAAACGGTACTGTAATCTTTGCCGAAGCACCCGCCCGTGGCTCAACCCTTACCGACCCAATTCTTAGTGATAAATGCGAAAAAGCCGTTTTAGGAGCCAGATTTAATAAACTAGATTCAGCCCCCGACGAGCAAAGGGGAGTAGTGAAATTTAACTTTAGGGTTGATTAGGGGGGGGGGGGATTATATCGTAATTCGTCATTTCGTATGGTTTTATTTTTAAACACATTACAATAAAAAATTAATAGGCATTTTTTTTTTGTTCTTTCTCCTTGATGAGAAAAGAACCAAAGAATCCTGCCTACCGGCAGGCAGGCAAGGCTTGCGGTTGTTTTAGGGTATGATGAATAAATTTTTAAAGGCGCAAATCAAGGCGTGGTATCCCCCTAACCCCCAAAGGGGGAAACCACGCTGCGCCTTGCTTGGATAGTAATTTATGATTTTTTTATACACAAAATTTATTGGCCTCCCTTTTCAAACAACAGCTAGGGCGTCTCCAATCGTAGACTTGTATAATTAAAATACATTTATTGATAATCTGAGTTGGAAAATTAATTATAATATAATTCACTGTTTATCAGATATATAAACTGTTTCATTGCGTTAACGATCGCAGCGGCCCGCCTGCCGGCCGGCAGGCATCCTTTTTTTACGTCGAAACTCCCCCTTCGGGGGTTGGGGGGATATAAAAATAAAAAAAGATATAGCGTAGAGCGTGTTACCTTGCCTACCGGCAGGCAGGAAACGGCCTAATCATCATGAAATCAATATATTAATCGAACTCAACTTGATATGCAGAACTTCAAACAATTACTATAACCTTTAATGTTTAACATTGGTAAAATTTTTAAAACAATCCCCTCAAAAAAAATATATTCTTAGCTTAGCAAAAATGTTAATTTTTTAGAAATAAAACAAAGCAATAATGGCTAGAAACGGACTTAACAGCAGTTCAGCGCAAACACAAGAATTATCAAAAGCTAAAATCAATAAAGAAAACCTTCAAAAAATTTCGGGTTTAGTAAAATACTTAAAACCCTATAGAACTAAATTTGGCATTGGTATGTTTTTTCTGCTGCTTTCTAGTTTAACGGGTTTGGCTTTCCCAGCCTTAATTAAAATGATGGTAGAAACTGCCCAAGGCAATTTAGCTGGCTACGGCTTGCCACAAACTGTTAATGGTATAGGTTATTTAGCTTTTGCGATTTTGTTTTTACAATCCTTTGTTTCTTTTTTTAGGATAAGATTATTTGTTGAAGTTGCCGAAAAATCGTTGGCCGATATAAGGCGAGACACTTATTTTAAGATGATTACGCTGCCGATGAATTTTTTTGCCAATAGGCGAGTTGGCGAATTGAACAGCAGAATTTCTGCCGATTTGTCGCAAATACAAGATACCATTACCACTACCCTAGCCGAAATGATAAGGCAAATTATTTTGTTGATTGGGGGCATTACCTTGTTAATTATTGTTTCCGGAAAACTAACGCTCTTTAACCTTTCTATTCTGCCTTTAATTGTGGTTGCTGGCGTATTCTTCGGAAAAGCCATTCGTAAAATATCTAGAAGTGCACAAGATAAACTCGCCGAATCTAATACCGTTGTAGAAGAAACCTTACAGGGAATATCTAACGTAAAAGCTTTTGTTAATGAAGCTTACGAAGCAAACCGTTACGATAAAACTTTGCGTGAAGTAGTTAAAATTGCTGTTAGAGGTGCCAATTATCGTGGTGCTTTTGCATCCTTTATTATATTTTGTTTGTTCGGGGCTATTGTAGGGGTTATTTGGTATGGGTCTTTATTGGTGCAGGCGGGCAGTTTATCTGTTGGCGATTTATTGGCCTATGTACTTTACTCGGTATTTGTGGGTGCGGCAATGGGAAGTTTCCCCGAGTTGTATGCCAACGTACAAAAAGCTATTGGCGCATCGGAGCGGGTTTTAGAGATTTTAGATGAAGTTAACGAACCTATATCCATCCGTGAAAACGATAACCAAATAAATGAAGTAATTAAAGGAGATTTATCTTTTAAAAATATTCGCTTTGCCTACCCTTCTCGCAAAGAAATTACTGTTTTACACGATGTTTCCTTCGAAGCAAAAATGGGACAAAAGATTGCCATTGTTGGCCCATCGGGTGCAGGAAAATCTACTATTGCTGGTTTGATACTTAAATTTTATGACGCCCAAGAAGGCGAAATTTGCTTTGATGGTAAGCCAGCATCCAATTTTTCATTAACTGATATTAGAAACCAAGTTGCCATTGTACCACAAGATGTTATTTTATTTGGAGGAACCATTTTAGAAAATATTGCTTATGGTAAGTTGAGTGCCAGCAAACAAGAAATTATTGAAGCATCACAAAAAGCCAATGCACATCAGTTTATATCTGCATTCCCCGAACAATACGAGACTGTTGTTGGCGAACGTGGCGTAAAATTATCGGGTGGCCAACGTCAGCGAATTGCCATTGCAAGAGCTTTATTAAAAGACCCAGCCATTTTAATTTTAGATGAAGCTACTTCTTCTTTAGACTCCGAATCGGAACGTTTAGTGCAAGAAGCTTTAGAAATTTTAATGAAAGACAGAACTTCCATCATTATTGCACACCGACTTTCTACCATCCGCGATGCGGATAAAATAATTGTTTTAGACCACGGTAAAGTAGTGGAAAGCGGAACGCATACCGAGTTAGTTCAGCTAGAAAACGGATTATACAAACATTTAAGCGCTTTGCAGTTTGAGGTTTAAGGGTTTCTACTGGGGTAGGATTACGTTTGGGAGCTAAAAGTTTAGGTTTAAGACCTAAACGTCAGCGTAGCACATAGCAGACAATTTTTGTTTTAGGATATTTATAATAGTATTGCTTTAAATAAATTATTTAAGCTAAAGTATTCATTTAAAAGAGCTATTTAATTTTGATATTACTTTGGGTTGTAGATGACTTACGTATATTTGGGAGTTAGTGGTCACCCTATGACTACAACAACACATCAACATTAAACTACAAATAATTGATAGAAAATATGGACGACTTAGTTTCACCTAAATATCAAATGCGACTGGTAAATTCAGTGGAGCAAGCAATTTGGGACGAATACAAATCATACAAACAAGTTCGTTTATACATCAACAAGTGGCATAAGAACAATTATGAGCCAAGTGGTTTCAACGACAATTATTGGGAGAACTTTACAATCGTTGAAAAGGAAAACAAAGAAATAGACCTTACCTCGACACTTCACAGTATGAAGGGAAATGATTTACTTAAAATTGCAATTGAGTTGGGTGTGGACACTCCAAATTTTATTCCTTCAATCCCGACATTTAAGAACGAATTAAAAGCCGAATTCAAAACGGCTTACGACACATTTACAAAAGCATACAAGCAAATTGACACAGACCCAAGCACTGCGGTGGGACTGGCTAACTCTGCGCTTGAAAGTATCATAAAAGAAATTTTAAAGGACAACAGAATTTTAAGTAAAGTAACTGGAGGAGAAAGTCTTTACAAACTGACTTCAATAATTCTTAAAGAGTTCAATTTAACAAATGACGACCACCCGAAGGAAATTAAAACAATTGGCAGTTCGCTATTAGCAATAAATCAAGCTATCGAAAAACTTAGAAGCGAAAAGACCAACTTTCACGGTAAGACAACTGACGACTATTTAATCAACGACACCATTTATACTTTCTTTATTATAAACACGGTTGCAACAGTAGGACTTTTTCTAAATTCGTATTACAAGTCAAAGTTCCCGAAACCTACACAAGTTGTAGAAGATGACGGACTACCATTTTAGAACTAAATTAAATGACAAACAAAACATCGAAATTAACCGCAGAGAAAGAAGAGCGAACCGCTAAAAGCACCTACAAGAAATTGGCGGTTCAGTGGTTAAATGAAGCTTTGTGTTTCGTATCAATTTCAGTGCTGGCAGACAGTTTTCGGTTAAGAAATCCCCAACTTCTTGTAGCTGCAAACCGTGAGCGATAATTTTTGGACGACACACCCATTCGAGAGTAGATATGAGAAACCCAATAGTAATCGGTAATAAGAGCTATAAATACAAAAAGGACGCTTTAACATATTATCAAAATATCTTAAACTCTTACAATTTTGGCCAATGTGTTAACGAGGAACATCTTGATGATTTGATAGACTTAATTAATTACAATATTTCTCTTTATTCCAAAGAATTACCTGATGAATCTGAGCAAAAAGAATTGGATATTAAAGGGGAAATAGGTATTAGTGAAGAATCAACAATTTTATCAGAAGAAGAAGAAGAAGTATTTATTGAAGATATAAGAATCGCAAAAGTTCAATATGACTCGAAGTGTTTTGAAATCGTTTACACAGACTCGACAACTTCACTTATGTCATACATTTTATATTTAAGTATAACAAAAGCTGACCCCGCTAAAGATTTTAATAGGGCTTGCAGAAATGCCATACAAAATGATATGAGACTGGTTAAACTTAGATATTTTCAACTGAATTCTAAAAAAGGTCAAGTAAAATGTCAGGAAACTGGTGAACTACACAAGTGGGTTGATTTGGTAGTTGACCATCGCCAACCAAACACATTCTCAATGATTGTGGAAAGATTTAAAGAACTCAAACAAATTGAAGTTAGTAAAATTGAATATTACTATGACGACGGGAATAAACTGCTTTTTAAAGACCAAACATTAATGGAAGATTTTGTAAATTTTCATAAAGACAAAGCAAATTTAAGAGTTGTAAAAAAAGAAAAGAATTTGAGTAGGACTGGAATGGCAAGGGTGAAACAATCGACAAACGACCTGAAAATTGAATAAAACTACCGCTACCTGCCCTGCGGGCGCAAGTTTGCAAATGTGCCTAAACTTTATATTTTATTAAAACCTAAAATAAATGCTACTATTTAACATATAAACGCTCTCTGAGGTTTAAAACTTCGAAGTTCATACCATACAATTTGTAATCCGCAAACGCAATAACAGTAATGTTGGTTAATAAACCCTTCGCCAAGCCTTTTTCGTTGGCAGAAATGCAAAATGACAGTTCTCATTACTTAAACTTGGACAATTTCTGTTAAATTTGCACAATGAAATTTGTAGATATAACTAATGACATAGCATTCAGAAAAATTTTTGGAAATGACAGCAAGAAAAAATCCTTGATTTCTTTTCTAAATGCCGTTATTGACTTACCTAAGAATGAGCAGATAATTGATGTTGAAATTACAAATCCATACCAGTTAGGTATTTTGAGTGGTGGAAAATCTACTATCGTTGATGTGAAAGCAAAAGACGAAAAAGGAAATATATTCATTGTAGAAATGCAAGTTGCAGAGTTTGACTATTTCCACAAGAGAATACTCTATTACACATCACAAAGTTATGTTTCTCAAATTGACAAAGGCGTTCAGTACAACAAATTAAGACCAGTGTATTTTATCGGAATTCTTGAATTTGAAATTGGACAAAATACAAATTATTATAGTAGACACAAGGTTTTAGATGTTGAAACTCAAGAGCAAATTATTCAAGACGTAGAATTTAATTTTATCGAATTACCCAAGTTTAACAAAACAACTGACCAATTGGAAACCAGTATTGACCAGTGGACATACTTTATTAAGAATGCTGAAAACTTAACGCTAATGCCAGAAAGTGTAAAAGACGAAGGTTTGAAAGAAGCCTACACCGAAGCTAATCAACAAAATTGGACAAAGGAAGAACTAGAAGATTACCAAAGAGCTTCAATAAAAGAAAGAGACGAAATTGGCAGAATTGAATTTGCAGAAAAGAAAGCAAAACTTGAAGAAAAAGTTGAAGTTATAAAACAGGGACGAAAGTTGGGCTTATCTAATGCAGACCTTTCAATGTTAACAGGATTAACAGAAAAAGAAATAGAAAGCATCTAACAATGTACAACTTATAAGGATTTAAAGTAAACCCGCTTTTACAGCGGAGCGTAGATTTAACCTCACTCTTAGATATTTAAAACAACTTAGTTCATACCGTAGGATTTGTAAACCGCTAACTTTATATTTACCTATTTAAAATTATCTAAAATTCTTTTTTTATCTTCATTTTCCTTGTCGTTCTTATGATACAATTCAATGAATGTAATTTTTTGTTCGTTAGGAAAGTGAGCATATATTAATCTTAATCCAGAATTTACCCCCTTACCTTTTAAAGCTTTACATGCAATTTTTTTTACCTTGATGTTACAAGTTTCTACACCTAATTTATCAATACGAAAACTAAACGGAGGGCTTTCGCCAGGCTCGTCATTCAAATCTAATTTAACTACTTCCAAATCTTCTTTGAGGGTTCTATATTTTTTTAAAAGACGCTTTACATCTTTATTAAATTCAATAAGTTCATGAATTTCAATTTTGTTC
This sequence comes from Sphingobacteriales bacterium, assembly GCA_043763845.1. Lineage (GTDB taxonomy): Bacteria > Bacteroidota > Bacteroidia > Sphingobacteriales > Sphingobacteriaceae > Pseudopedobacter. The sequence continues at coordinate 800 of JAYULE010000002.1, read as the reverse complement.
ATCATCTTCATAAACTCTAATTGAATATGGTGGTCTTCTATAAAACACTAATTCGTAATTGATGTCATCGCCATCTTTTGATGCTTTCCAAGGTTTATCTCCGTGAGAATAATTGCTAAGCATTGCGGCACTCCAATCACTCATTTGTTCAATAACCCTATCAATAACATCCTTTTCGCTTGCTCTTAACTCTGTTAAATCAGCTTTCACCAAAGGCATATAGCGAGTTTGAGGAAAACCGTGATATTCTGATTTCACTCTTTGCAGTAGCCCATTTTCAATCATTTGATTAATGATGGTATCTAACTTTTGTGGAACTGGACCATAAGGTAATTTTCGATAATTAGCACCAGTTAAATGCTCTTCGTACAATTCGTAATAGTTAAAGTCGGAGAAATAAAGCAATTTATAAAGCACAGTTTCTCCTACATTAGGCTTACCTGCACAGCGTTCGAGTATGTAAAGTAAAACGTTTTTGAATTTGTTTACCTGTAGCACCGGTACCGAAATACGTTCATTCGTATTATTTGCCTTTTTTTCTTCTTTACCCTCAAGCTCTTTACTTGCAACGAAACCCTTAGACATAAAATCATCCAAAGAAAACTCCAACACCAATGACAATTTTTGAAGTTCAAGAATACCAAGACTTCTGTTTCCCAACTCAATTTGAGTTAATGACGGTCGGGAAATTTTGATACTTTTAGCCAAATCTTCCTGAGACAATCCCTTTATTTTACGAAGTTCAGCTATCCTCTGGCCAATTTGCTTTTGCGACAATTCTGTATTCATATCAATTTATG
>JAYULE010000001.1:0-22450 GCA_043763845.1 Sphingobacteriales bacterium | reverse complement strand
CACGTATGCAACTGTTGCCTTTTGCAATGGAAGGCGAAGCTTTGGCTTGCGGCCATGGCCACGCCGATAATGTAGCACCATCGCTTTTGGGTGGCTTTACGCTGATAAAAAGTTACGAACCGTTGGAAGTAATTGCACTACCCGTACCCGATTTGTATTGCGCCCTATTATACCCACACGTAGATGTACCCACCCGCGATGCAAGGCAAATTATACGCTCTAAAGTATTATTAAAAGATGCTGTAATACAATGGGGCAATATTGCAGGCTTGGTAAGTGCCCTTTACCAACATGACTATGATTTGTTGGGGCGTTGCATGAAAGATGTGATTGTAGAACCCATCCGCTCTATGTTAATACCTGAGTTTGACAATTTAAAAGAATTGGCATTAGCAAACGGCGCATTAAGTTTTGGTATTTCGGGCTCGGGGCCAACGGTTTTCTCTTTATTTCGCTCGGGGGCGGATGCCGAAAAAGCGGTTAATATTCAAAAAGCATTTTTATTAAGCCATAAAATCCAGTCTAATATTTATGTTTCAGAAATCAATAAAACTGGGCCAGTGGTTTTGGGATAAGGGGAAATTATAAACCTCGACAACGGTTAAAAACCTTGTCGACGGTTAAAATCCTTGTCGAAGGAAAAAAATTATAACCTCGACAACGGTTAAAAACCTTGTCGACGATAAAATATGAATTCAAGTAAAAAATCTTTTTGATTACTTGGAAACAGGCGACTCTATTGAAACATTTTTATTAGATTTCGAAAGTGTTATTAAAAACCAAGTGGTAAAAGTTCTGGAAATGTCGCAAAAAAAAATATTTAATTAAGATATTTAGAGAGCATAAAAAAGCCCAAAACCCCTACATATTCTTCCCTAATTTTTCAATCATATCCATAGGTACGTTTTCCATATCTAATACCAAAAAACCATCTAACGAATTAGAAAACTTAGGATCAATATTAAAGCAAATAATTTTTGCATTTAGGGCAATGTATTGGCGAAGTAAAACAGGTACTTTTATGTGAGTTGTTTCTATTTCAGATATTAGGCTGTCTAAACTTTTAAGATTATCGCCGCCTGATGTTAAAATTTCCGCATCAATGGTTGATAAATCTACTTTGAATTTTTTCTTAGGTTTCACCATATCCGCCATAGTGGCATCAAAATGGTTGTTATAAATAAAGTTTACGATTAACGATTTAGAAACATTGCTAAAATTATTACTTATTGAAACAGGACCAATTAAGTATTTATATTGTGGGTTATCTTTTACATATTTTAAAATACCTTTCCATAATAAAAATAAGGGTAATGGTTTTTGTTGGTATTCTTTTCGTATCCACGATCGGCCAAGCTCTAAACTATTTTTTAATATATCGCCAAATTCGGGTTTTATTTTAAACAATTCATTAAGGTAAAAGCCTTTTTTGCCGTAGCTATAATAAATTTCATCGCCACGGCCAATGCGGTAAGCCCCCACAATTTGTTTTGCTTCGGTATCCCAAATAAAAAGGTGTTGGTAATAAATATCGTAACTATCCAAATCTATAGATTTGTTAGTACCTTCGCCCACTTCTCTAAAAGTTATTTCACGTAAACGCCCAATTTCTTTTATAATATTTGGTATTAAGTTGGTGGGAGTTATAAAAAGTTCGTAATTTTTTTCGCTGCAAACTAAGTTTTGAGTTCTTAAATTTTCAACTTCAACAATAAGCAAGTCTTTTTCTATTTCGCTTATTATAGTATCTACTCGTTTTCTAATTTTAAAAAGACTACGTGGATTAAATATTTTCTTTTCGTTTTCTAAACCTGCACCTAAGGCATAAGTTTTAGCTCGTAAGTAAGATAACACACTAGTAGAGTTGGTGTTATTATGTATATCTGCAAATTGAATAGGTTTGCCAATGCGTACTTTTATAGTGTTACCATTTTTATTAAAAAGTTCGGAAGCTAATTTTGCAGTTCGTAACGTTGGGTGAATTAAGGAAAGCAAATTAAATAAAAGCCCGTTATTGCCATGAAAATAAACGGGTAAAACGGTAACTTTTGCTTTACCAATTATTTTACCTACCACTGGGTGCCATTGTTTATCGGTAACTTTTTGTTGGTTAATTTTATAGGTTGATACCTCACCAGCCGGGAAAATACCAATAGGTGTACCGTTGCTTAATAGCGATAATGTTGCTTTTAGGCCGCTTATGCTTGATGAATGGTCAATGTTTTCGAACGGATTTACAGGTACTAAAAACTTGTTTAAACTAGGCACTTTGTTAAGAATAAAGTTGGCCATTAATTTTGATTCGGGTCTTACGGTGTTTAAAAGTTTAAGCAAAATTAAACCTTCTATTCCTCCATAAGGGTGATTTGCAACGGCAATAAAAGCACCGTCTTTTGGTATATTTTTATAATCTTTTTCGTTAATTTCAATTTTAATACCTAGTATTTGTAAAACCTTATCAACAAATGCAATGCCATGCAAATGTTCGGCTCGGGCAACTAAATCGTTAACGTCGTTTATTTTCATAATTTCCATTAATAACGATGCTAAACCCGGCATATTTAGTTTATCTATATTTGTTGCTTTTGCAAATTCTTTTGAGGTTATTAAGGTCATTAAATTAAGCGCTTGTTGTATAATTTTAATTTTTTTTATAATAAATATCAAAAATAAATATTAATTTTCTAAAATAATTATATTCTTGTATGTATAAATGGTTAAACAGTTACTTTTCGGTTTCTAAAAGAGAATTTAACGGCATGTTTGTATTTGTGTTTATAATGATACTTATTTTTATAATTCCTTTTATTTACGATAAACTTACATATGAGCCTATATCCTTTAAAATAGAAACTTTAAATACTAACTTAGCCCAAATTGAAACCAATAATTTAAAACCTAGCTTTAATAACTACAATACTAAAATCGAAGGTAAGCATTCTGCCGGTATTTTATTCAATTTTAATCCAAACTTATTGCCTTTACAGGGATGGATTAAGTTAGGTTTAAGCGAAAAGCAGGCAACATCAATACTAAAATATGTTGCAAAGGGAGGTAAATTTTACAAAAAAGAAGATTTGAAGAAAATGTATGCCATAAGCCCTACCAACTACCAAAGGTTTGAGCCTTACATTGATATACCAGAACAGAATAAATTTGAACCCAAAAAATATCAAAATAATCAAACCAATATCCCAATAAAAAATAATGGTACTAAAACAGTTGAAAAAGCGGTAATTGAAATAAATAATGCCGATTCGGCCACTTTAACCACCATAAGCGGTATTGGGCCAGCATTTGCAAGTCGAATTTTAAAATATAAAAACCGTATTGGTGGCTTTGTTAGTATAGATCAATTAAAAGAAGTTTATGGCGTAGATAGTTTAAAATTTCAGCAAATTAGAAATCAGATAATTGTAAACCCAGCATCAATAAGTAAAATAAATATTAACCTTGCCGATTTTGATCAACTAAAAAAACTTCCCTATTTAAGCTTTAAACAAATGAATGCTATTTTAGCATTTAAAAAACAACATGGAAATTTCACTTCAATAAGCGATTTGCAAAAAATAGTAATTCTAAATCCAACCTTAATTGGTAAAATTGCACCTTATGTACAATTCTGATAAGTTAGCCGAAAAAATTAAAGCAACTGTTTGCGAAATACCAGATTTTCCAAAACCTGGTATTTCGTTTAAAGATATTACGCCAATTTTAAAAGACCCTATTTTATGTACAGCAATTATTGATGAACTGTATTTACAATTAAAAGATTTGGATTTTGATGCCATTGCAGCGGTAGAAAGCCGTGGCTTTTTATTTGGTTTAATGTTGGCAAATAAAATGGGTAAACCGTTTATCCCGATAAGGAAAAAGGGAAAATTACCTTTTACAACTGTTGCTCAGCAATATGATTTAGAGTACGGCACAGCCACCATAGAAATACATAAAGACGCTTTTTTACCTGGTGCAAAAATTTTAATTCACGATGATTTATTGGCAACTGGCGGAACTGTTATGGCAACTACCTCATTAATTAATAAATTAGAAGGTGTGGTTGCAGGTTTTTCGTTTATTGTAAGTTTAGATTTTTTAAACGGTAAACAAAAACTTTTAACTGTTACCGATAAAATTTTTTCACTGGCTAATTATTAAATTAGCCGATAATATAATTTAATGCACACCTTTATTCATCACTTTCCAAAAAAATATCCCACCAAAACAATAACACAATACATCCAAAATATCGGCACTATAACGGTAAGGTTTGTAAAAGGGCATTAGAACTTCAAAAAATAAACTTGTACTTATTACTATAAAATGCAATTGCCAAATTTTTAGTAACAGTTTATTATTTTGTAGTAAAAGCCGTAAGAAAAACAATCCTAAATTGGCCAAAACAGGTATCGCAATTAAATCTAATAAGTAAAATTGGGCAAGGTTTGGTAAATATAGGTGTAACTTAGTGAGGGTAAAAATTACTGCCCAAATTAAAACAAAAAACAAAAAGCAATAATTTTTTAAAGTTTGCATATTAGGTGGCCATCATACCCAAAATCCATAAAATAAGCGTCATAAATCCAATAAATAACGCTTGAACTATTACTGTAATTTTTCTAACTTTCCTGAAAAAACGTTTAAATACTCGGGTAAATTTACCGTCGGTTGGGTGAATATGAAAAATATCGTTTTCTTCTTTTACTTGTGTAACTATTTCGTTTTCAAGTTTTTTTATAAATTCTTCGTTTTGTAAAAACTCGGCACAGTATAAACAACGGTCGTGGTTACGGCCAAGCCATAATGTAAATTTGCCACAACTGGGGCATTTTATTTCTCTTTTAACACTCAAAATTTAAACTTGTTGATTAGGCTTTTTTAATTAATTTTAAAATATTATGACATTTATTAAAAACGATAAAAAAACCATAAAAGCTTGGGCAATGTTTGATTGGGCAAACTCGGCTTACAGCTTAGTTATTACCTCTACCATTTTTCCGGCTTATTACACTGCCATTACTACAACTAAAATAGGAAACGTTGTAAACGATAAAGTGTTTTTTTTTGGGATACAATTTATTAACACAGCCCTATCTAATTACGCTTTAGCGTTTGCATATTTTATAATTGCATTAATTACCCCAATATTAACTGCCACAGCCGATTACCACGGCAATAAAAAGGTTTTTATGAAGGCCTTTACTTGGTTAGGCGGTTTGGCTTGTTGTGGTTTGTATTTTTTTAAAATTGATACTTTAGAACTTGGCTTAATACTTTCGGGTTTAGCGGCAATAGGTTACTGTGGTGGTGTTGTTTTTAGTAACTCGTACCTGCCCGAAATTGCCAGCCCCGATAAGCAAGATGGTGTAAGCGCAAAAGGTTATGCCTACGGTTATGTGGGTAGTGTACTTTTGCAAATTGTATGTTTTGTTTTTGTTTTAAATAGCTATTGGTTTGATGATGAAAGCTTCCCGGTAAGGCTATCCTTTTTATTAGTAGGTATTTGGTGGATTGGTTTTGCTTATATTCCTTTCTCGGTTTTACCAAAAGGCAGCCCTAATTTTAATAAACTACAACAAAGAAAAATACGCAACAGCTTTGGCGAACTTAAAAAAGTTTGGCAACAGGTGCAAAAAATGACGGTTATAAAAAAATATTTGGTTGCTTTTTTCTTTTACTCCATGGGGGTACAAACCGTAATGTTGGTTGCTACTAACTTTGGGGCTAAAATATTGTTACTAAGTTCAACAAAATTAATAGCTACTATTTTAATTATACAGTTGGTGGCTATTTTTGGGGCGGCTTTAATGTCAAAATTATCGGCCATTTATGGCAATATAAAAGTTTTAATTTTAGTTTTGATGGTTTGGATGTGTGTATGTGTAGCCGCATATTATGTACAAAACGAATATCAATTTTATTTTTTGGCAGCCATTGTGGGCTTAATTATGGGCGGGATACAATCGCTTTCTCGTTCTACTTTTTCTAAATATTTACCAGTTGATATTCCAGATACGGCATCTTTTTTTAGTTTTTACGATGTTACCGAAAAGTTGGCGATTGTGGCGGGTTTATTTAGTTTTGGTTTAATAGAAGAACTTACGGGCAATATGCGAAATTCTACTTTGTTTTTAGTGCTGTTTTTTGTGTTAGGTTTGGTTTTTTTGTTTTCGGTATTAAAGGAACAGAAAAGGGCAATGGAGAATTATTAAAATGACATACAATCCAAATATACACCACCGTAAATCTATACGTTTAAAGGGATACGATTATGCCCAACAAGGGTTGTACTTTATTACCATTTGTTGTCAAAATATGGTTTGTTTATTTGGCAATATCGTAGGGGCACCCCTCGTGGGTGCCCAAAACAGGAGTGCCCAAAACAGGAGTGCCCAAAACACCAGTGCCCAAAACATAGAAGCCCAAATGATTTTAAACGATGCAGGCAAAATGATTGAAACCGAATGGCTGGCTTTAACTACTAGATTTACAAATATTATTCTTAATGAATTTGTGGTAATGCCGAATCATTTTCATGGAATAATTGAAATTGCTGATGATATTGAAATTCAAAATTCGGAAGATTCTGCCGCTGATATTGATATTTTAAATCCGCAGGATTCTGCTGCCGCTGTACGGGCACCCCTTGTGGGTGCCCCCATTAAATCCCCATCCAATGATGGGATTACCCCACATGATTTTGGAAATATTATAGAAGGGAGACCACAAGGATACGACCCTACCCACAACACCAATAACCCAAAAACAATTGGCGATATTTTGGATGCATTTAAATCAATAACAACCGTTAAATATATAAACGGTGTTAAAAATTTAGACTGGCAACCTTTTAACGGTAAAATGTGGCATCGTAATTATCACGACCATATTATTCGTAACCATACCTCTTACCAAAATATATCAAATTACATTATCAACAATCCATTAAAATGGTATGAAGATAAATATTATCAAAAACCAAAATATCACCTATGAACGTAGAATTATTTATACCCTGTTTTGTTGATCAATTGTATCCCGAAACAGCGGCCAATACTTTAAAAATATTAGAAAAAGCAGGCTGTAAAGTCATTTACAATCCTCAGCAAACCTGTTGTGGGCAACCCGCATATAACGCTGGTTTTTGGGACGAGGCAAAACAAACAGGCAGTAAATTTTTAAACGATTTTAGCGAACAAAACTACATCGTTTCGCCATCGGCATCGTGTACGGGTATGGTAAAAAGCGGGTATAACGATTTGTTTACCAATACCATCATCCACAATAAATGTAAAAATATACAAAGCCATATTTACGAGTTATCCGATTTTTTAATAAACGTTTTAAAGAAAGATTATTTTGGTGCCGAGTTGGATGCCCGAGCTGTTTACCACGATAGTTGCAGCGCTTTACGTGAGTGTAAAATTAAGGCCGAACCCCGCCAATTATTAGACAAAGTTTTAGGTTTAGAGCTGGTAGAAATGCAAGATAACGATGTTTGCTGTGGTTTTGGAGGTACTTTTGCGGTAAAATTTAACGGCATTTCTGCCGCTATGGCGCAACAAAAAGTTAACAATGCTTTGGCAGTAAACGCCGAGTATATTATATCAACCGATGCCAGTTGCCTATTACAATTGCAAGCTTATATTAACCACTACAAGTTGCCCATAAAAACTATTCACCTTGCCGATGTTTTGGCAACAGGCTGGGCAAATATTTGATATTAAGGTGCTAACCTAACTTTTTTCCAGCTATCGTCTTTTTGGTGGGTGTAAACTATACGATCGTGTAGGCGGTTACGGCGGCCTTGCCAGAACTCAATTTTGTTGGGTATAACCCTAAAACCACCCCAATGTTCGGGTTTTGGTATGTCTTTATCGGTATATTGTTTTTCGAGTTTATGTAGCCTATCTTCTAAAAAATCTCTATTGGCAATTACTTTACTTTGTGGCGAAACTATAGCCCCTAATTGGCTGCCTCTTGGCCTAATTTTAAAATACGCTTCCGATTCTGCCTCGCTAACTCGTTCTACAACACCTTCAATTCGTATTTGACGTTCTAAATCGCCCCAAAAAAACACCAAAGCAGCATAAGGGTTTTCTAACAAAGTTAAGCCTTTTTGACTATCGTAATTACTGTAAAAAACAAAACCTTGGGCATCAAACTCTTTTAATAAAACAATGCGAGCTTGGGGTAAACAGTCTGCGGTGGCGGTTGCTAAAGTCATGGCATTTGGTTCTAAAACCTGGGCATCTAAAGCCTGTTTAAACCATATATCAAATTGTATAATGGGGTTTTGGTGTACATCAGTTTCTAATAGCGATGCCGATTTATAATCTAATCGTAGGTTTTGAACGGTAATTTTATCTACACTCATTATTTTTTTTGGCTTAGGCCGATAGTTTGTGGCTACTTAGTTTGGTCAATAGTTTTTAAATCGGGTTTTACACCACGTTTATAAATGATTAATCCATTTAAAAAATTTCTTAGAATTTGATCTCCGCAAGGTTTAAAATTGGGGTGATCATCGGCTCTAAATAAAGCACCTAATTCGGTAACAGTAATTCTAAAATCAACTAAACCTAAAATTTCAATAATTTCATCGTTACGCAAATGTAAGGCTACGCGTAGTTTTTTTAATATATCGTTATTGCTCATAATGGTATCAAAAGTAGAAATTTAATTTAAAAAAGCTTCGGGCTTTCGGGCAACGGGCATCCAGCTTCGGGCAACCAGCATCGGGCAAACAGCTACGGGCTTTCGGGCAACCAGCTTAGGGCAAACAGCTACAGGCTTTCGGGCAACCAGCTTCGGGCAACAAGCCATTAACTTACAACTTAGTTACCAAAACCAAAAGGCTAGTAACCAGTTGCCCACAGCCCTTTGCCCGTTGCCCACAGCTCGTTGCCCGTCGCCCGTCGCCCGCAGCCCAAGGCTCGTTGCCCGCAGCCCGAGGTTGGTTTCCCTTTACCACATTAATTCCAAAATACTTTCATAGTCTAATTCGGTAAGTTTATAAACCGAGCCATTTACTTTATTAGATTTTAAGTTGCCCAAAATTTTACTTTTTTCTGAAGGTAAAATATCTACTTGGTTAAGTTTTGTGGGTGTACCAATTCGGTTAAAAAATTGTTCCAATTTTGCAATAAATAGGGTAGCTGCTGTGGTTTGGTCGCTATCATCAACACCAAAAACCTCTTTTGCTAAAAATGCTAATTTAGAATTTATACCAGGTTGTTGATGTTTTAGCCAAGCTGGGTAAAGTATTGATAAGCCAGCACCGTGGGCAATATCAAAAAGTACACTTAGCGTATGTTCGTAATCGTGTACACCCCAATCGCCAGCGTTTTTACCTGCTTTTAAAGTGCCGTTTAAAGCATTGGTAGCTAGCCACATAATTTGTTCTCGGGCTTCGTAGTTTGTTGGGTTTTCTATAGCCTGTACTCCATATTGTACTGCTAATTTTATTACAGCTGCTGTGTATAAATCGCTAAGTGGCGATTCGCCTTTACCAAAAAATTGTTCTAAAGCGTGTGAAATTAAATCGGAAACACCATAAGCCGTTTGGTTTGGTGGCACAGTTAAGGTAAGACTAGGGTCTAAAAAAGATACTTTAGGAAACAAACAGGGTGCGCTATAACCTAATTTCATACCTGTTTCGTTGTTTTGCAATACCGTTCCCGAGTTCATTTCGGTACCTGTTGCAGCCAAAGTTAAAATGGTAAATAAAGGCAAAGCTTGAGTTGGTTTTGCAGCTTTTTGCAAATAAAAATCCCACACCGAGTGGTTAACATAAAATCCCATGGCAATGGCTTTGGCGGTATCAATTACCGAACCGCCACCAATTGCAATTATCATGTCTACTTCTTTTGCTTTTGCTAAAGCAACTGCTTCATCGGCATCTTGGTACAAAGGGTTGGCTTTTATACCTTCATAAGTAAAATGGCTTATGCCACAAATATTCATAAGCGAAACCACCCGGGCATACAAGCCACTTGTTTTTACTGAGTTTTTGCCAATAATTAACAATGCTTTTGTGCCGTATGCTGTAATTTCTGGACATAAATGGTCTAAAACATCATTACCAAAAATAACTTTTGTAGGATTGTAATATTTAAAGTTTTCCATAACAACTAAACGAGTTTTTTTTACGATTGTTTACCGATTTTGAATTTATTTAGGGATTGTATTTATTTTAAGCACATACAATGCCACTTAAATTTTATTAAAAATTTCGATTTATACTATTGACAAAAAATTTGATTAATTTTTTAATTTTTTTTGTTACAGCACATTTATTTTAAAATTCTAAAAAAAAAAATAGAATATTTAATATAAATTATTTGTAACAAAATCTACCCTTTAATTGTCAAATCTAACAAAAAACAAATGCAGCCATTAATAACTATTAAAGATATAGGTAGAAAATACGTAATTGGTGCCGAAACTATTTATGCATTAAAATCGGTTTCGTTAAGTATAAACAAAGGCGAGTTTGTGGCTTTAATGGGGCCATCGGGTTCAGGAAAATCTACTTTAATGAACATTTTGGGCTGTTTAGATACGCCAACACAAGGCCAATATGTTTTAAATGGCATAAATGTGAGCGAAATGACGGATAGCCAACTAGCCGAAGTGCGCAATAAAGAAATAGGTTTTGTGTTTCAAACTTTTAACCTTTTGCCACGTAGTACCGCTTTAGATAATGTTGCATTACCTTTAATTTATGCAGGTGTAAACAAAAACGATAGGAACAAAAGAGCCAGCCAAGCATTAGAAAACGTAGGTTTAGCTAACCGCCAGCACCATAAACCTAACGAACTTTCGGGCGGACAGCGACAGCGAGTAGCTATTGCAAGAGCGTTAATAAATAACCCATCAATTGTTTTGGCCGATGAGCCTACGGGTAATTTAGATACCAAAACATCAGTAGAAATTATGGCTTTGATAGAAGAAATTCATGCTAAAGGAAATACTATTATTATTGTTACCCACGAAGAAGATATTGCCCAACACGCCCACCGAATAGTGCGTATGCGAGATGGCTTAATAGCCGAGGATTTTTTAAATACCAACATTAAAACTACTGCACCACGTATGGCAGAAATAAATGAAAACGAGTAATTATCCAGATTTTTAGTACCAAAAAAAAATTGGTATAAGGCCTATATTATATTAAAGATAGACTTTTCGGAAATTTTCGTCATCACGATTCGTGAATTCGTGGCAAATAAATTATGGTGAAGCCATAAACTGTTTTTTATCTGCATGATAATAATAGCCACGAATAATGATCTCATAATTCTAAGGATTTAGAATAATAAGTCTAAATCACATATCCAATTAAAAGTTTAAAAATGAAAAGAGACATTTAAAATACCTCAAATATGAGATACATTGCTCCGAAAGTTTAGTAATTATTCTACAAATCTTCAAACACCAAACAACCATCTTGTTGTAATAAGCTTAAATCGGGTTTGGCATTAAATATGCCAAATACCGATGCGCCGCTACCGCTCATTAAAGAAAAAACTGCTCCAGCATCAATTAAACTGGCTTTTACGTTTCTAATTTGTGGATGTGCTTTAAAAATATGAGCCTCAAAATCGTTAACAATTTTACCTTGCCAGTTTTGTATGGGTAATTTTATTAATTCTTCTAAACTTTGTTGTGGTATTTTTGGTACTACCCCACGATAAGCATCGGCAGTGCTAACATGTACAGGTGGCATAACTAATGCTAAGTAATAGGGCGATAAATCTAAGTTTACGGGTTTGAAAACGTCTCCTTTATCGTAAGCAAATAGGGGTTTATTTTCGATAAAAAAAGCACAATCGGCACCCAATAAACGGCAATAATTTTGCATTTTTTCTAATGATAAATCCAAACTAAATTTATCGTTAATTAATTTTATAAAAAATGCTGCATTGGCACTTCCACCACCTAAACCTGCACCAATGGGTATATTTTTATGTAAGTGGATAGCAATATTGGGCAAATCAAAATCTTTTCTTAATAAATCATACGCTTTTAAACACAAGTTTTGGTTTGCATGGCCAGGTATTTCAATTCCCGATGTTTCGAAACTCATCTCGGATGATTCAATAACCTCTAGCGCATCTTTTATTTGTAGCGGATAAAAAATGGTTTCGAGGTTGTGGTAACCATCGCTTCTGCGAGAAACAATATTTAAACCTATATTTATTTTGGCATTAGGGAAACAAATCATTTTTTTAGTACAATGTTTTATTAAAATATGCAAAGCAAATATAGATTTTATTAATTTGCACCTTTAAAATAAAAATGATACAATACCATAATTTAATGCAACACGTTTTGCAAAACGGAGTCCAAAAACACGACCGCACCGGTACAGGCACTATTAGCGTTTTCGGCTACCAAATGCGCTTTAACTTGGCCGATGGTTTTCCGTTAGTCACCACCAAAAAATTGCACCTAAAATCAATAATTCACGAATTAATTTGGTTTTTAAGTGGCGATACCAATATTAAATATTTAAAAGATAATGGAGTAAAAATTTGGGACGAGTGGGCCGATGAAAATGGTAACCTTGGCCCTGTTTATGGCTCGCAATGGCGCAGTTGGCCTACCCCCGATGGCAAACATATAGACCAAATTACGCAGGTGATTAATCAAATAAAAAACAATCCCGATTCTCGACGAATAATAGTTTCGGCTTGGAATGTAGCCGAAATAGAAAATATGGCTTTGCCGCCTTGCCATAGTTTTTTTCAGTTTTATGTGGCTCCAGCCGATACTACAAAGGGCGAAACCCAAGGCAAACTAAGCTGCCAATTGTACCAACGTAGTGCCGATATTTTTTTAGGAGTGCCGTTTAATATTGCATCGTACGCATTATTAACCATGATGGTAGCTCAAGTTTGCAATTTAGCCCTAGGCGATTTTGTGCACACACTTGGCGACGCACATTTGTATAACAACCATTTAGACCAAGCAAAATTACAGCTTACCAGAGAATTGCACCCCCTACCAAACATGAAAATTAACCCTTTGGTAAATGATATTTTTGGTTTTTCTATTGATGATTTTGCTTTAGAAAACTACAATCCACACCCGCATATTAAAGCTGCGGTTGCGGTTTAGAGAGTAGAAAGTTTTAGTAAAAAGTGGGGATTTTTAAGAAAAAAAGAATTAAATTCCCAACTCAACTTTTAAACGGCTCGAAATTTCTTTGCTTAACTCCAAAATTACATCTATTTGGTTGGTGGCGTTTATAATAACTTGGTGGCAAGTTTCTTTATGTGGTAAAAGGTATTTTTGGTACGATGGCTTAACGTGGTTATTCCATTTGTAATGCACATCATCGGCCGAGTAACCACGTTCTACTAAATCACGTTTTAACCTACGCTCTAATGCTATTTCTTCGGGGGCATCAATAAAAATACGGTAATCGAAAAGGGGATTTACTTTTGCGTAATGGTATATAAACAAACCCTCAATTATTAAAATAGGGGCGGGCTTAATTTCTAAAATTTTTGGTTTAGCGAGGGGGTTATTAAACGTATATTCTTGTTTATAAACGGTTTGGTGGGCAAGTAGGTTGTTAATATCATCTTCTAACTGCTGAGTTTCTATACAATCGGGTAAATCAAAGTTGTGGTGCTTGTTTTCATCGGGGGTCATTTCTACAGTAAGTTTTTTGTAATAATCGTCCTGCGATACTAAACAAATTTGATGCTGACTAAAATGTTTTAGAAAGCAATTTAAAAAAACTGTTTTGCCACTACCACTACTACCTGCAACACCAATTACGTAAGGTTTATTTTTCATTGGTGGGTACCCCATAGCCAATATTTACATAAAAGCGCTTATCAATAACTCCAATAGCTTCTGCAGTTGCTCGTGTAACTACAATTATTACATCTTTTGTTGTTTCGTTTTCGGTGTATCGGCCAACTACTTTAGCAAAAACACTTCTACCGCTCATTGGGTTGGTTATTTTTATAATAGTACCTACTGGTGCTGTACGGTGTAGGGCGTAACTTTTCGTTGCATCTAAGTTTTTATCCTCAATCCAAACGGCTGTACCTTTCTCTTCCAATTCGGTAATGCCATATTTGTTTCGGGGTATTTCTTTAGCAGGATTGGTTTCTGTTGTATCAGATGGTTGTTTTTCGGTAATAACCGGTGCTACTTTTGGGGTGTCCTTTTTAGCTTCCTGTTGTGTTTGTTGTGGTATTTCTTTGGTTGTATCTTTTACCACTTCGGTATTTTGCTCAGCAGTTTTGTAATTAATTACTTTAAGTACTTTACCAATGCTTAATGCATTGGTTGCAAGTTTATTAAGTTTTTTTAAATCCGCCATTTTCATCCCATACAAAGCACTGATAGAGTATAAAGTCTCTTTTTTTATAACAGTGTGTAAAGTTTCTGTTTGGTTTGAGTTATTGGTTGTGACAGTTTGGGCTTGAGATGTATATTCTGTAAAATTTATTTCTGTAGGTATTCTAATAATGGTACCAATATTTAAAGGCATGTTTTTATTAAAATCCATTATTATTTTAGGGCTAATACCGTATTTACGCCCTATTGAATAATAATTATCTTTAGGTTCTAATTTATAGATTATTACTTTTTTGCCCAATAAGTTTTCTACTCCAATACTATCTCGGTACGATAAAGCAAATGACGAAATAGTTAAAAAACTTAAAATTATGCTGAGTGTGGTTTTCAAATTCATTTATTAAAATTTGGGTTAAGCTTTGCAATTATAACAAATTACCAGCAAAACTATTTAGATTTTATTTAGATTTATACGTTAACCAAACGCAAAAATGTGTTTATTATTTTTAACAGAGTATGTTTATGGTTTAACCGAAATTAAACTGTGGCATTGTTTTGGTACGTAAATAATTTAAACGATAAGAAAATGAAAACAAATAATATTGGATTAAACGATAAAAAGGTGGTTGATTTAGTTGACCATTTAAACATACTTTTGGCGAATTACCAAGTGCATTATCAAAAATTACGGGGTTGCCACTGGAATGTTAAAGGAAACGATTTTTTTACATTACATGTTAAATTTGAGGAATTGTACAATAACGCACAACTAACTATTGATGAACTTGCCGAGCGTATTTTAACTTTAGGAAAATCGCCTTATAGTACTTACGCCGATTACATTAAAGTTGCCGAAATAAAAGAAATTGAAACCGAAAAAATGTCTGCTCAAAAAATGGTAGAAGCTATTTTAGAGGATTTTATGAAACTAATTGAAATAGAACGTGACGTAATTGAAAACGCTGCCGAAACCGCTAACGATGAAGGAACTGCCGATATGGTTATTGGATTTATGAAATTTAAAGAAAAAACCAGTTGGATGTTAAGGGCTTGGTTGGGAACCAAATAACATTATTTTACAAACATAAAAAAAGAGCGTTAATTTTTTAACGCTCTATTTTTATGTATACTAATTTTATTTAAAACCTTGCACCAAAGGTAATTGAAATGTTGGTGGTTTGGGTAATTGTATTTGCAGCTGGTTCTGTTCTATCTCTTAAACCATAACTAAAATACTGGTTTTGTATATTATTTTGATTTAATATAAACGCACCATCTACGTAATAACTGCCAAACCTGTACCCTAAACCACCCGAGAAATTTTCTGACTTAAAATCTATTTTACGATAAGGATTACCTAAACTGCTATACCCGCCACGAATCATAAAATTATCAACCAATTTAAACTCGGCACCAAAACTATAGTTTACTGCTTCTTTATACTGATCGTTTAATGCAGCATTTGTTCTTTTATCAACGCTAGAACTATTAGACCTAAATCTTATATTACTGTAATCAATAAAATTAACATTTGCAGTTAAAAACCCACTTTTACCAATAAAATAAGAAATACCACCGTTTAATTTTAATGGGGTTGATAGCCTATAATCGAAAGCAAAATTTTCTTTCTCGCTAATTGGAAAATTTTTAATATCTCTTAAACTTAAACTTTGACTAAAATTATCTGTCATGGCATACCATGTTGGCGTTTCTAACGATAGTCCAATTCTAAACTCGTAAACAGGTTTCAAAATAGCTCCTAATTTAAAGTTAACACCCGAACCTTGGGTATCAAAATTATTTACCAAATTGGCATTATAATCATAAGGTCGGTTTACGCCTAAATTATCTTTCACAATTGTTATACCTTGTTCGTTTAAAATATTGTTAGAGCGGTAATTAATTGAAGCTAAACCTAATGTAGCTCCTAAATAAAGCGTATTACTTATATTTAAACCCATCGAAAAATCAACGTTAGATTGGCTTCCTTTAGAATTTAATCGTAAATTTTGATCCGCATCTGTTGCAGTTATGGGGTTATAGTCGGAGGTGGTTGCACCATCATTATTTATTAAATAACCCATATAACTTGCGTAAGTTACATCACTTTCTAAGTTACCAGGAATTGAATTTTCTGCATTTGCTCGCTCGGAAAAATATTCGCCTAAGCCATTTTTAAAAGTTACACCGCCACCAAAATTAATATCGTTTTTAAATAGGTTTGTTTTTTGATAGCCCACACCAAAATTAAAAGATAGTAAACCTGAGGTTAAATTACCTGTTTTTGCAACAGGGCTGTGAAAAACTATCCCCATATTATTTATACTTGCATGGCTAGTATTTTGGGTTGTTTTAGTGCCTAAAAAGCTAGTTTCGTTATTTTTAATATTAAAACTTGGTGTAAAGCTAAATTCCGATTTTGTGAACATACCTAAACCTGCTGGGTTACCGTAAAGTGAGGTTAAATCTCCACCAATGGCAGTTTGTGGCCCGCCTAAAGCATTAAATCTTGCTGTTGCGCTGTTATTTCCACCCGAAAACCTAAAGGCATCCACATCGTAATTTTGTGCAAAAGTTTGTAAAGCGGTTGCTACAGTAGCAACTGCGAGTATTATTTTTTTTATATTCATAAGGTTTTTTATAAGTTTTTAGTTTCTTCCTGGTCGGCCGCCACCGCCCCCACCACTGTTACCGCCACCGCCACCGCCTCGGCTTCCACCACCACCGTAGTTTCCGCCGCCACCGCCGTAGTTACCTCCGTTATTATTTGGCCTATCATAACCACTATCTTGTCTTTGTGGCCTGCTTTCGGTACGTGAGGGTTGTTGCCTTGGGGCATCATATTGTCTATAATTATCGTTGCTGGGTCTAGCTTGTTCTCTACTTGGCCTTTGCATTACGGGTGCATCATTTTGTCGTGGCGCATCGTAATTTGGTCTTGCGTCTTCTCTACTTGGCCTTTGCATTACGGGTGCATCATTTTGTCGTGGCGCATCGTAACTTGGCCTAGCTTGCTCTCTAGTAGGTCTTTGCATTACTGGCTCGTTATTTTGTCGAGGCGCATCGTACCGTGTCCTTGCATCTTCTCTACTTGGTCTTTGCATTACGGGTACTTCGTTTCTTCCACCATTATCAACTGGTTTAGTTCCGTTTCTAACATCATCCCTACTTGGTCTTGCGTTAGTATTTCCTCTTCCACTATTGTCAACAGGTTGATTGCCTGTTCTAGCATCGTCTCGGCTTGGTCGGCGGTTATTATTTATGCCATTGTTGCTTCTGCCACCATCTCTGTTAGAGTTTGTACGACCTTCTTTATCCTCATTCCCATCAAAACCTCGATACCCAACATCTGGTCGTGGCGAATTATTTCCACCTCTGGTATTTCCCCAGCCGCCGTTATTCCATCCTCCGCCGCCCCAGCCATTGTTCCAACCGCCGCCCCATCCATTATTAAAGCCACCACCCCAGTTGTTGCCATAAAAAACGGGGTTATACCACGAGTACATGCCACCCCAAGGGCTCCACGGATTCATTGATCCCCACATGTTCCACCGGTTAAATCCACCACCCCAACCTAAACCTCCGCCCCAAAATGGGTCGTTAAAACCAAATCCTACACCAAAACCCAAACGGTTAAAGCTATTAAAATTATTAAATCCGCCATAAAATGGGTCGTCAAAAAATGGGTCATATCCCCATCCATTTCCATAATAGTTTCTAAACCTAAAATCATTATTACCATTAAAACGATTTATGCGGGCGGTATAATTTGTTTCGGTACTATTTTCTTGGTCGGTATAGTCACGTTCTTCACTTACATCATTAGGAGTTGTACCGTTGTTTGATGTGTAATCTCTTACATTGTTATCTGTTTCCGACTTTCTATTTCTATTTGTAGGCTCTACATAATCTACATACACAATTTTTGTGGCTTTTATATTATTAAAATACACATCATCATCAACCATTTGTTTTGTGGTTTTTTGCGCAAAAGTTACAGTACTAATTAAAATTGTTACTGCGGTTAAAAAAATCTTATTTATAAATCGTTCCATGGCGTTTAAGGTTTAATATTAATAATGAGGTTTATGATTTTAAGACATTTAAAAATATAAAAGGTTTAATACAGGTTTAAAAAACTTAATGTTTTAAATTTATAACTTTGAGGCCTTAAAAAAAACTAATTTAACAATTTTTATAGCATTTTATTTATGAACAAAGGTTTAACAACTAGAGCAACAGATTATTCGCAATGGTATAACGAGTTGGTATCAAAAGCCGACCTTGCCGAACATTCATCAGTAAAAGGATGCATGGTTATAAAGCCCTATGGTTATGCTATTTGGGAAAAAATGCAAGCGGTTTTAGATCAAAAATTTAAAGATACTGGCCACAGTAATGCGTATTTTCCTTTGTTCATTCCTAAGTCATTTTTTTCTAAAGAAGCTAGCCACGTTGAAGGTTTTGCAACCGAGTGCGCAGTAGTAACCCATTATAGGTTAAAAAACGATGGTAATGGTAATATTATTGTTGATGAAACTGCAAAGCTTGAAGAAGAATTAATTGTACGCCCAACATCAGAAACCATAATTTGGAATACGTATAAAGGTTGGATACAATCGTACCGAGATTTACCCATTTTAGTTAACCAATGGGCAAATGTAGTGCGTTGGGAAATGCGTACCCGTTTATTTTTACGCACCACAGAGTTTCTTTGGCAAGAAGGCCACACAGCACATGCCACACAAGCCGAAGCCATTGCCGAAACCGAGCAAATGCTAAATGTATATGCCGATTTTGTTGAAAACTGGATGGCCGTACCCGTTATACGAGGCAAAAAAACCGCTAACGAACGCTTTGCTGGTGCTTTAGATACGTATTGTATTGAGGCTTTAATGCAAGATGGTAAAGCTTTGCAGGCAGGGACATCGCACTTTTTAGGTCAAAATTTTGCCAAAGCATTCGATGTTAAATTTACTAACAAAGAAGGTAAAATAGAATATGTTTGGGCATCATCGTGGGGGGTTAGTACCCGATTAATTGGTGCTTTAATTATGGCACATTCCGATGATTTTGGTTTAGTACTTCCGCCTAAAATGGCTCCTATACAAGTTGTGATAGTGCCAATTTATAAAAACGATGAGGAGTTAGAAAAAATATCGGCCTTAGCCCAACAAATTATAAGCGACTTAAAAGCTAAAAATATATCAGTAAAATACGATAACCGCGATACCCAACGCCCAGGTTTTAAATTTGCCGAATACGAAATGAAAGGTGTGCCTTTACGTATTGCCATTGGTGGCCGAGATTTAGAAAACAATACCATAGAATTGGCTAGGCGAGATACCCGCACTAAAGAAACCGTAACTAACCAAGGGTTAGCTACTTTAATAGAAAACTTGTTAGAAGAAATACAACAAAGTATTTTTGAAAAAGCCTTGCAAAACCGAGCTGAAAAAAGCACTAATGTTGATACTTACGAAGAGTTTAAAAAAGTGTTGGATGATAAAACAGGTTTTGTTTACGCACATTGGGATGGCACACCCGAAACCGAAACCAAAATTAAAGAAGAAACTAAAGCTACAATTCGCTGCATACCTTTAGATAACCCTTTAGAAGACGGAGTGTGTATTTATAGCGGCAAACCAAGTATACAACGGGTGGTTTTTGCAAGAGCATATTAGATTTTTGATTGATGATTGTGGATTTTTGATTGCTTGAAACGTATTAGATTGTGGATTGATGATTGGGGATTTTTGATTGCTTGAAATGGTGTTAGATTTTTGATTGGGGATTTTTGATTGATTGAAAGGGTGTTAGATTTTTGATTGCTTGAATTAGCGTTAGATTTTTGATTGATGATTGTGGATTTTTGATTGCTTGAAATGGTGTTAGATTTTTGATTGGGGATTGGGGGTTTTTGATTGATTGAAATGGTGTTAGATTTTTGATTGGTAATTTTTGATATTTTACGCTTTAAAATATACAATCGCAATCCAATAATCCTTAAATCACTCTTCTTTTAAATCAGATAATTAAATTTTTGATTTAAGATTATTTTTTTAAAATATGCGGAAATCTATTTTAGTAAAATAGTAGCGTATAACCCTAATATCAATAAAGTTAATGTAATAAAAGTACCTAACATCCACCTAGATTGCTCTTTAAAACCTCGCTCCAAATCTTCACGAGTTGTTAAAGGTTTTGTTTTATAATCAATTTCTTTTTCAATCTTATTTTTTCTGGAATAAAAGTGTACAATAAGCATTTTGTATTGTTTAAAAACCTATATGTTGTAAAATAATGTTTTTTCTTTCGAAATTGATGCCTTCGCACAAAGCGAAGGCATCAATAAAATTATTATACATCTATTTTTGCATATTTAGCGTTTTTCTCAATAAACTCGCGTCTTGGGGCAACTTCGTCGCCCATTAATACCGAGAATATATGGTCGCATTCGGCGGCATTATCAATACTTACTTGTTTTAAAGTACGGGTTTCGGGGTTTAGGGTTGTTTCCCAAAGTTGTTCGGCGTTCATCTCACCCAAACCTTTATAACGTTGTATATGTACGCTATCTTCTTTACCGGCACCTTTTAGGCGTTGTACGGCTACGTCTCGTTGTTGGTCGTTCCAGCAATATTCAAACTCTTTACCTTTTTTAACTTGGTATAGGGGAGGAGCGGCAATATAAATGTTACCAAACTCAATCAACTGTCTCATATACCTAAAAAAGAAAGTTAAAATTAAAGTGGTAATGTGCGAACCATCAATATCCGCATCCGTCATGATTATAATTTTGTGGTAACGTAATTTTGCGGTGTTTAAGGCTTTATCATCCTCGGCTGTGCCAATACTTACGCCCAATGCAGTAAAAATATTTTTTATCTCATCGTTCTCGTAGATTTTATGCTCCATCGCTTTTTCTACGTTCAGTATTTTTCCCTTTAATGGGAGGATTGCTTGAAAATCGCGGTTACGCCCCTGTTTAGCTGTACCACCAGCCGAGTCTCCCTCAACTAAATATAGCTCGCAAACCAATGGATCTTTGTTGGCGCAATCGGCAAGTTTGCCAGGTAAACCCGAGCCGCCCATTACGTTTTTACGCTGTACCATCTCCCTAGCTTTACGGGCAGCTGCCCTAGCTTGTGCGGCTATAATTACCTTGTTTACAATTAGTTTTGCTTCACGAGGATTTTCTTCTAAATAATTTCCTAAAGCTTCGCCAACCGCAATATCAACCGCACCAGTAACCTCGTTATTACCTAGTTTTGTTTTTGTTTGCCCTTCAAACTGCGGTTCTTGTACTTTAACCGAAATTACAGCTGTTAGACCCTCTCTAAAATCGTCGCCCGTAATTTCAATCTTCATATTTTTCAATAATCCAGATTTATCAGCATACGATTTTAAGGTACGGGTTAATCCCCTACGGAAACCCGCAATATGCGTTCCGCCTTCAATGGTGTTAATGTTGTTTACGTACGAGTGTACATTTTCGCTGTACGAATTATTGTAAGTAAAAGCCAACTCAACGGGTATGCCGTTTTTTTCGCCTTCAATATAAATAGCTTCCGGAATTAGCGATGTACGGGTTTCGTCTAAATATTTCACAAACTCACGCAAACCGCCTTCGCTATAAAAATGTTCGTGTAAAAAGTTGCCATCGTCATCAGTTTCACGTTCATCAATTAAATCTAAATGAATGCCTTTATTTAAATAAGCTAACTCACGTAAACGCCCAGCAATGGTGGCAAAAATATATTCGGTAGTTTGGGTAAAAATACTGTCGTCGGGAATAAAAGTTACAATAGTACCTGTAACATCGGTAACGCCCACTTCTTTAACATCAAACTGGGGCTTTCCGCAACTATATTCTTGCACAAAAATTTTACCTTCGCGGTGGATTTCGGCTTTTAAAAATATCGAAAGTGCATTTACGCAACTTACACCCACACCGTGTAAACCGCCCGATACTTTGTATGTATCTTTATCAAATTTACCGCCGGCATGTAAAACCGTCATTACAACCTCTAAAGCCGATCGTTTTTCTTTAGTGTGCATGGCAGTAGGAATACCACGGCCATTATCTTTTACCGTTATAGAGTTGTTGGGGTGTATAGTAACAAAA